>DASYBP010000634.1:0-30029 GCA_036500715.1 Rhodopila sp. | reverse complement strand
GGAAGCGTTGCCCAGGTCGGAAAGCCGCGTTCCCACGGATGGCCGTCCGCGTCCGGCGACAGGCCCAGCACTCCGGTTGTGTCAAAGCGATGCCCCAGCACAGTGGTCACGCCCCGCTCCGGGCCACTTTCGGGCTGGACCGCCGACATAGCCAGAAGCGGATGCGGAAAGTCCGACAGGTTGCCCCAATAGAGCGCGGGATGCGCGTTGAAGATCTGCAAGCCGCTCATCAGCAGAACGGTCAGACACATCAAATTGATCCAGTGCGTGATGCGCACCACAACCGAGTGCCGGTAGATCAGCTGCCGACGAGGCGGCCGCCCGGCCTTGATCGGCGCGCGATCCTCGGCGGGGTTTCCCGGGTCGATAATGCCGCCTGCCGTTTCGATAACCACACCAGCTCCCCTTCGTGTCGCGGAGGCGCCAAGCTTTACTTTGGCGAACGATTTTCGTTCTTCTTTGCGGAGCGGTCTACCCCCGCCGCGCCGCATCACCTGGGAACGGTTGTGGCATCAGTCTCGCCGAAGCAGATTTCGGGGGTTCGGTCGACTATCAGGTCGCTGGCTCAGAGGGAGGGATCGCAGATGGACACCAGCAGACGCGCATTTTTCGGCAGTGCCGCGATCGGCGCGAGCGGCTTAGTCACGCTAGCTCAAAGCGCAGCCGCGGAGCCGTTCAAACCTGGCGACGGGGGCTTCGGACGGCAGGCGTCGATGCTGCCGCCCGGCGACCCCGTCGCCTACCACGACCCCAAGGACATCGGCGCGATGCCCGATTTCCGCTATTCGCTCGACGGCTCGAAGCCCAAGGTCACTTCCGGCGGCTGGGCCAAGGAGGCAACCGAACACCAGTTTCCGATCAGCAAGGGGATCGCCGGCGTCCATATGTTCCTGGACCCCGGCGCGTCGCGCGAACTGCATTGGCATGCGATCGCCGCCGAGTGGGCCTTCGTCATCGACGGCCAGTGCCAGACCGTGGTCCTCGACCCCTCGGGGCAGACCGAGATCAATAACTTCAAACCGGGCGACCTCTGGTTTTTTCCCAAGGGCCACGGCCATTCGATCCAGACGATCGGTGACAAGCCTTGCCAGTTCGTCTTGTCATTCGACAATGGCGCCTTCTCGGAGCATGGCACGTTCTCGATCACCGACTGGATCGATGTGACGCCGAAGGACATGCGGGCGCTGAACTTCGGCCTGCCCAAAGATGCCTTCGATGCCTTCCCGAAGGGTGAGACTTACATCCAGGCCGGCCCGGTGGTCCCCGCAGCGGAGGCCATCGATGCCCCCTGGCCCCGGGAATCCACTCACAAATTCAGCCTGTTGCACGACACCAGGGCTCGGCGTGACTTCGACGGGGGCAGCTTCTACCTGGCGACCGTCGCCGAATGGCCGATCTCCAAGACGATGGCGGGCGGCGTGATGACCATCAAGCCCGGCGCGATGAAGGAACTGCACTGGAACCCGAACGCCAACGAGTGGCACTACTACCTTCGCGGCGCCGGCCAGGTCGCAGTGTTTGGTTCAGGCGGCCGCGGCAAGGTGGCCGAGGTCAAACCCGGCGACGTCGCCTACATCCCGGCGGGCTTCGGACATGCCGTCTGCAACACGGGTGCCGAGGATCTGGAGATCGTGCAGACCTGGGACAACGGCACATTCCAGGAAATTACGCTGAAGCACTGGATGGCGACCAGCCCAAAGTATCTGCTCAGCAACAACCTGGCCGGGGTGCCTGACAATACGGTGTCCAAGTTGCGGCAAGCGTAAGCGTTGCCCGTCCGTCTTGCACACCCGCCGAGACCGTGGAAGCATCTCACCGTGCGAAGCTGAACGAAAAGGAAGCGCCTGATGGACGTCGGCATGATGATGGCTTTCACGAGCTACGGCTGGGAGAATTGCTCCGATGGCCGGGTGTGGGACGAGGAGATCCGGCTGGCCCGCCTCGCCGCCGATCTGGGCTTCGACTGCCTCTGGGCGGCGGAGCACCACTTCAACGATTACTCATTCATTCCCGATAACATCCAACTCATGACCTACCTGACCGCGCTCTGCCCGAACGTTGACGTGGGCACCGCGGCGGTGATCCTGCCCTGGCACGATCCGCTCCGGGTCGCCGAACAGGCGGCCGTGCTGGACAATCTGTCCAAAGGCCGGTTCCGCTTCGGCATGGGCCGCGGCCTCGCCCGTCGCGAATTCGCCGCCTTCCGTCTCAGCATGGACGAATCGCGCGGGCGCTTCGACGAAGCCGCGCCGATGATCGTCGACGCGCTGAAGACCGGTTTCATCGAGGGCGACGGGCCGTTCTACCAGCAGCCGCGCATCGAGATTCGTCCGCGCCCGCAATATTCATTCGACGGGCGTATCTACGCCGTCGCATCGAGCGAAGACTCGGTCGTCTCCGCCGCCAAACTCGGCGCCCACATGGTGATGTTCGCGGACCGGCCGTGGGAAATGCGGGCACCGGTGATCCAGCGTGGGCAGGATCTGCATCGCCAGTTCCACAGCACCGAACCGCCCCACGTGATGCTGACCGAGTTCTGCATCTGCGGCACAAACCTGGCGGAAACCGAGGAAGAGGCGAAGAAATATCAGGGCAAGTTCGTCGAAAGTAACTTCTATCACTACGAGTTCCTGGGAGAACACTTCAAGACGGTGAAGGGTTACGACGCCTATCAGCAGAAGGCCGAGATTGCCCGCAAGGCAGGCCTGGAAGGGGCGGTGGAGGGGTTCATGAAGGCGGCCAGTTGGGGCACGCCTGACAAGATCCTCCGCGCGCTGGAGACTCGGCGGACGCTGATCGGTAGTTTCGAGTCAAACTTCTCCTTCCGCTTTGGTGGCACTCCCCTCGAGATCTCGGAGCGAGGGATGAAGCTGTTTGCCAAGGAAGTCCTTCCAGTACTGAAATCCTGGGGTCCGGTCGGGACCGCCAAGGCGGCTGCCTGAGCCGCGACCGCGCCGTGGGGGAAGGCGTCAGCTGTAGGTAAGGACGTCTGGCGCTGGCGCGGGTCTGCCAATGGCGGCGCGCATGATCCGCGCCCGACCGGCGAGATCGTGGGGCCAGCTAGCTGACCGCACGATACGAAACCAATGGCCATGGAGCCGTTACCGATTGTCCAGAGATTGTTCGTACTGAGGGACATGACACTCGACGACGACATCGGCAATGCGGAGATCGACGACGCGCTGCATGGCATTGTTCCGGCGGTTAGTGGTGGCACGGCGTCCCGTGGACGTTGTGCGGGCTGCAGGACACATAGGTTTAAAAAAACGGATCTAGCTCCAGGCCATCACCGGTCCTCGCATCTGATGACGGCATAGAGCGCGGCAAAGCCCGATCGCACCAGCAGCCGGAAACGATCGGCCGGCAGCCCAGGCACCGCGTCCGCACCCTGCAGCAGCACATAATCGAAGCCGCACACGTCGGCCACCGCGGCCTGTGCGCGGTCCGGCAGGAAACCGACGCGCTCCGCAAGCCCGCGATATGGCTCCCGCGTTTCCACCGGCTGCTGCGAGCGGTTGTCGAATTCGAACGGCCAATAGGCCCGATGTTCAATCAGCGCGAGTGCCCCCAGATGCTCATCGGTCCGAGCGCCGTTGGACAGCAGCCTCCAGCGAGGGTTGGCGCCCCAGTAGGCCGGCGCCTCCTGCAGCCCAGCCTCCGCGACATATACCGCCTGCCCCGGCCGCACTGGCCCCAGCGCCGCCCGCACGTCGGCGAGATCCGCCCGATGCGCCGTCCAGGCCGTCATCAGCAGCGCCATCCGCCCGACAAACAGGAGCGACAGCCCCGAAACGAGCACGCGACGAAAACCCGTCGGCCAGCGCTCGGGCACGAACCCCGCGAAGACCATGAAGCCCAGCATGACCGCAAAGCGTGCATCGAGGGCATAGGTCGCTTTCCAGGCGTAGGGAGCCGCAGCGAATCCGGTCAGCAACAGCAGGTAGGCGATTGAAGCGGGCGCCGGCACGCGGCCGAACCGCAGCAGCAAGCAGGCGGCGGGCATCACCAACGCGAACCCGGCGGTGACCAGGTCCAGCGGCCAGTGATAATTGACGAACGTCGCCGCCAGTTGCAGCAGCTTCGGCCGCAGCGGCAAAAACACCGCATCGCCGCCAAGCTGCCGCAGTTCGGACACCAGATACAGGCCGACCGGGGTCGCGAAGATCAACACCAACACAGCGCCGCGCCAGCTGCGAGGATTCCGCCAAACCCCCACCAGTTCGGCGCTGCCGATCAGCACGCCGAAGAACACCAGGCCCATCAGGTGGCAGGCGAACAGTGCGATAGCACCCGGCACCGCCAGCGCGATCGCACGTAACGGACGGTCTTCGCGCCAGCGCAGCCATCCGGCGGCCAGCAGCAACGCCAGCCCGATGCCGATCTCAAAATTCAGAAATCCCGCTAACAGGCTACTGTTGTAGGCCGCCAGCCCGACACCCAGCGACCACCACCGTCCGCCCAGGGCCGCGTGATAGGCAATGGTCCCGCCGACCGGCAGCAACAGCGCCACCGCGACCAATAGCCGTCCGACCACGTGCACCGGCAGCACATGGACCAACGGCGGCCCCACCAGATCGACCGCAAGATTTGGGATGATCGACCAGCGCGCCGCATAGAACCGCGCGAGTACTGGGTCGTTCGGCAGTGATGCCAACACCAGTACCCGCGCCAGATGATTAGGATAGTCCAGCAGCGGCGGCACATCGACGATCAGCAGCGGCGCCAGCAGAACCACGCATAGCGCGACCACCGCCGCCCACCACCTCGCGCTATTGCGCGACACCGATGACTGGGTCGCGACGGCTCCAAATGATGTCAGTTGCCCGGACATCACTTGCGCATAGCGGCTTTCGGCCGGACCCGGAAAGTTTGAATTCAGCAAAGTTTCGGTTCGGTGCAGCCGTCACAGCGTTGACTTGTGATGTAGGCGCGTTCTTCCCTGCGCGACGGCAATGTCCGAGCGCGGTGAGCGTGAGTCGCGAAGCGAGCACGATTTCCGCGTGAATCGGTCACTTCAAACAAAACGCGACGTATCGCGCTTCTCTGTGCATGATACTTAGCCGGTCCCGGGGCCCGCGACCTCTTCGGCCAGGGGCCTCTTCGAGAGGGACCCCAATGGCTCTGCCAGCCGAATTCTCCCTGATCGCCCGGCACTTTCGTCCGCTGGCTGGGCCCGGCGCGCTGGACCTGCGGGACGACGCCGCTGTCCTGACGCCACCATCCGGACGAGAATTGGTCCTGACCGTGGACGCCATGGTCGCGGGAGTCCACTTCCTGCGCGACGACCCGCCTGCTCTCATTGGCCGCAAGTTGTTGCGCGTAAACCTCTCCGACCTGGCCGCAAAGGGCGCGGTTCCGCTCGGCTACCTGATGACGGTTTCCACACCGAAGGATACGCCGGACGCCTGGTTCGCAGCCTTCGCGGCCGGCCTCGCCCAGGACCAGGTAACCTACGGCGTGACCCTCCTGGGCGGCGACACTACCTCCACAACAGGCCCGATCTCGCTGTCGCTGACGATCCTCGGGCATGTCGAGCCGGGCACCGCGTTGCACCGGTTCGGTGCCCAGGCCGGCGATGAGATCTGGGTCACCGGCACCATCGGCGATGGCGCCCTCGGCTTGGCGGTCGCACAGGGGCGGCTCATTGACCCGACCGGCTTCCTGCTGGATCGCTACCGTCTGCCCCAGCCACGCATTGGATTGGCCCCGGCCGGCATCGCCTCCGCCGGCATGGATGTCTCAGACGGCCTGGTCCAAGATCTTGGACATTTGTGCCGCGCCAGCGACCTTTCCGCAGAACTTCTCGCCGCCAGCGTCCCGCTGTCAGCCGCCGCCGCCGCCGCCGGCCCCGAGTGGCTGACGACCTGCCTCACCGGCGGCGACGACTACGAGCTTCTGCTGGCCGTACCACCGTCCCACACCACCGCTCTACAACAGGAGGCGGGACGCGCCGGGATCGCCGTCGCGCGTGTCGGGTATTTCCACCGCGGACCGCCGGAGGTCGTGGTGCGCCTGGCCAGCGGAGAACCTCTGGCTCTGACCAGAGAGGGCTGGAGCCACTTCTAGCAGACTACTTCGCCGACTGGCGCACTTCGTTCGGATCATGCCCGGCCTGCCGCTTGATCACGTCGTTGACCCCGTTGGACGCCTCCGTCGCGACAACCACCGCGACGTCGCCCCAGTACCGGTCCAGCGTCCCGGCGGGAATCTCGTTCAGTTGCACCACACGGCCACGCTCGCTGCCGGCGGCGGTCGAGACGATCCACTGAATCTCCACCCGTTCGCGCTGCTGCTGAATCGGCACGACCTTGACCTCGCCATGCACGACGAAATCGGCACCCGCCGGGGTGGTCAGCACGACCGGCCCCAGCAACGCGAGCCGCGCGCGCATCTGCTGCGTCAGCGCCTGGTCCCCGTCGCCTGGCGCCCCGCTCACATCCGAGACCAGCACCTTCGCCGCACGGTTATAGAGGCTGCCTGGATCAGCCTTATCGTGCGCGACCCGAATGCTGGTCAGCACGGCACCGATTCGCGGCGCGGCCTCGGTGGCAATCTGGCTGAGCAGCGCCTCGTCAGCGTTGGCCCAGGCGCGGGCCCGCACTTTCTCACCTTCGGCGGTGCCTTCTTCCTTACCCTGCGGATCCAGCACGCTGAACAGTGGCGTGACAAAATTGCCATCGCGCACCGCACGGGTGATCAGCCGCCAGTCAGTCTTCTCCGGCGTTCGCACCATCGCCGGCACCTCGCTCGCCTGCAGGGCTGTCGCGATCTGCCTGGCCAACTCTTGATTCGCGGCATCCGGCAGCAGCGTCTCGGACCCTGGTGGCACCGCCAGCAACGGCGTGAGCGGCTGCGCCAACCGGCGCGCGGTCGCGCCTGGATTCCCCAGAAACGGCTCTGGCAGGTCGCCGCAGGCGGACAGCAGGAGGCAGCTAAACAGGGCCCAACGGCAAAAACGCGAGATCATCCGGCGGCTTCAAGCAGAACCCGGCGGCGGCCGGAAGGGGATTCGCGCGCGATCGTTTCGCCCGTTCGATCAAGCTGTTCTGATGACCGAGATCTGATGGCCGATCGGCCCGCCATTGGCCAAGATGCGTCTGCGATGACTGAAGAAGCGATCCGCCTCGGCTACGGTGTCAACCCCCAAGACGCTGATCTGGCCGACGCGCATCGCTCGGAGCCGGGCCACGCAGTAGCCCGTCAGGTCGAACTGCCAGCGGTTCTCGCGTGCCCCGGCAACGAAAAACGCCTTTGCATCGGCCGAGTCCGCCAGCACTGCATCGCGCAGGTCGGGCCCGACCTCGTAGGACGCCTGCCCGATACACGGGCCGATCGCGGCGGTAATCGAATCGGCGTGAGCGCCCAGCGCGATCATTGCGGCCACCGTGGCCTCCAGCACGCCTGCGACAGCCCCGCGCCACCCCGCATGGGTCGCACCCACGATCGCGGCACCGGAGTCGGCGAACAGCACCGGCGCACAATCGGCGGTGACAATCCCTAATGCCAGACCCGGCCGGTTGGTGACCATTGCATCGGCCCGTGAGCCCTGGCCCACCCCCCACGGTTCGGTCGCGGTCACCACGTCGGCGCCATGCACCTGCGTGAGGCCCAGCAGCCGGGCGGGGTCGACGCCAAACGATTGTGCCACCCGCGCCCGGTTTTGCAGCACCTTGTCGCGATCGTCCTGACCCGACAGGCTGCAGTTGAGGGTGGCGTAGGCGCCACTGGACACACCGCCCCGCCGCGTGAAAAACCCATGCGGCACCTTGATCGCGTCCGTGGTGAGGGCTTCCGCCATTATCAGGCGACTCCGGAAAGATCGTGTGATCGCGGTGTGGGCAATGTGCCGCCGGGGGTCAACTGATGTTATAGTCTGCCTTGCCCGTCGCCAGGTCCATCCGAGGCGCGGCGGCGCCGATGCGCGGAAACGAGCCGGGAGGATAACGATGATCGGAATCGATTGGGGCACAACCAGCTTCCGAGCGTTCCGCTTCGGACGCGACGGCGCCATCCGCGAGCGTCGGGCCGGACCAAAAGGTATCCTCAACGTCCCGGACGGGCGCTTCGGCGACACGTTACGGGAAGAGATCGGTCCCTGGCTGGCCGCCGGCGAGGACAAGGTTCTGCTATCCGGTATGATCGGCAGCCGCCAGGGCTGGAAGGAAGCACCCTATCTCCCCTGCCCCGCCGGCCCCGCCGAACTGGCCGCCGCGCTGGTCGATATCGGGTTCGACTGGGGCCGGGTCAAAATGGTTCCAGGGCTTTCCGGCGTCGACGAGTCGGGCGTGGCCGAACTGATGCGCGGCGAGGAAACCCAAGTGCTGGGTGTGGCACCACTTCTGCGCGACGGCGGAGTCGCCTGCCTGCCGGGAACTCACTCCAAATGGGTGCGCGTCGCGGGCGGCCGCATCGTCGGATTTACCACCCACATGACCGGCGAGGCCTTTGGCGCCCTGCGCACCCACACCATCCTGAACCGAATGATGCGGGACGGCCCGGCGGACGGCGCTGCGTTTGACGCCGGCATCGCGCGATCGGCCGACCGTGGAGGGCTACTGCACCACGTGTTCGGCGTGCGCGCCCTCGCCCTGGCGAATCGCCTCTCGGAATCGGACGCCCCTGCCTACCTGTCCGGCGTCCTGATCGGCCACGAAGTACGGGCGGCGCTTGCCGGCCTCTCCGGCGGCGTCGTCCAGGTGATCGGGGCGCCGGACCTGACGGAACTCTACGCGCGGGCGATCGCCGCCTGCGGCGGCTACGCCGAACGCCACGATGGCGAGGCCGCCGCGCGTGGCCTGGCACTGATCGCGGATAACGCCCAGTGGACATAATCAATTGAACCTGAATCATGTGGACCTGAACCATTATTTGTCGCGTTGCGATCTTATTGCGATCCTGCGCGGCATCCGGCCTGATGAAGTGGTGCCGGTCAGCGCCGCACTGCAGGAAGCTGGCCTCGCGATCGTCGAGGTGCCGCTGAATTCGCCCGACCCAATCGCCAGCCTTGTCGCGCTGGCGCGGGCATTCGGCGACCGCCTGTTGATTGGCGCCGGAACGGTGATGACGGAGGGCCAGGTCGCGGATATCGCGGCGGCCGGCGGACGGCTTATTGTCACACCGCATGCCGACGCCAACGTGGTACGCGCCGCAAAACGCCACCGTCTGCTGGCGGTGCCGGGATTTTTCACCCCGGCGGAAGCGTTTGCCATGCTTGAAGCTGGGGCCGACGCACTGAAGCTGTTCCCCGCCGAGGGGGCCAACCCGGCGATGCTGCGCGCGATGCGCGCCGTGCTGCCATCCGGAACGAAAGTGCTGCCGGTTGGCGGCATCAACGGGTCCAACCTCGATGCATGGCGAACGGCCGGCGCCGCCGGCTTCGGCATCGGATCCTCGATGTACCAGCTTGGCGACACGCCGGATGTCGTCGGCGCGAAGGCGCGCAGGCTGGTTCTGGCTGGGATTAGCGCACACGATCTGCCGAGGACGTGACCCAACCTGCCGTCCCGGTTGCGATGAAACTCTCTGACAGCACGTGTCGGCTCAGAACCCCTGATCGACTCCTCCGTCCGGACGATGGCCAGGCTCTAATCGGGCCGTCCAATCGAACGGGTAACGATCGAACGAAACATCGCGGAGCCCGGCGGTCCAATCAATGCGGGTAATTGGACTGGCGGGATGGAGCGGCGCCGGCAAAACGAGCTTAATGCACCGGCTTATTCCGGCGCTGATCGTCCGGGGCCTGCGGATCTCGACAGTGAAGCATGCGCATCATGGGTTCGACATCGATCGGCCAGGGAAAGACTCCTGGCTGCACCGCGAGGCTGGCGCAAACGAGGTTCTGATCACGTCCGGCGTGCGGTGGGCCCTCATGCATGAACTGCGCGACGAGGCTGAGCCCGGACTGCAGGCACTCCTGGCCCGTATGCAGCCCGTGGACCTGGTCCTGGTCGAAGGGTTCAAGCGCGGGGCTCACCCCAAGATCGAGGTGTATCGCCAAGCCAACGGCAAACCACCGCTGCATCCAGCCGATCCCTCGATCGTCGCTGTCGTGACTGACGTCCCGCTGCACGGGCTCGATATTCCGGTCTTACGGTTCGACGACATCGAGCGAATCGCTGACGTCGTACAGTCAAACGCACGGGCGGTCGGCGACCTGGACTGGTCCAAACAGTTCGGCTGCTGAACAATCAAAGATCGGGGTGAAGGGCGACGAGGCGGTTGGCCTCGACCAGATCTGACGGTGTGTTGACGTTGAAAAACGGATCCACCGCATCTGTCGGCCAATCGGCGACCGAGCAGGAATAGCGTTGAAGGAACGTTTCGACCCTCCGAATGCCCTCTTCCGCAACGGCGCGCCGCAACTCCTCGCGGAGCGCAACCGGCCACAGGGCGATGACCGGATGGCGCCGTCCCCCGGACGCGGCGCAGGCAATCGCCCTGGGCTCGTGGTCTATCCCGGCCCGCAGACGCGCCACAAGGTCGCGGGGGATGAACGGGACATCGCCCGGGACCGTCAACACCCGCGCAACGTCAGGCGCCGACGACGCGACCCAGTCCAGCGATGCAAGGACACCACCAAGAGGTCCGGGATGATTCAGCACGCTGTCGGCTACAATGGGAACCCGGAATCCCGCGAAACGTCGCGGATCATCGTTGGCGCTGATCACCAACCGTGTCACCTGAGGCATCAAACGATCGGCCATCCGGGCAAGAATGGTCCGGTCCCCCACCATGCGTAGAGCCTTGTCGCCGCCGCCCAGCCGTCGCGCCAGACCGCCCGCGAGGATCGCGCCGACGATGGGCGGGATCGCCTGGTCGGTCGTCACCACCTGCTCCGTCGCCAGCGAACACGCGCCATGCATTGTCACCGAGGCATCAGACGGAAGCGGGGCGCGGAGGTCCGCGCGCATTGACATACACCAAGCGGACCGGCATCAGGCGGACCGGCACGCTTTTCAGCGACGACCGACCTCAAGGTCCAGAACACTCGGGGAACACGACCATGCCACGCATGCTACGGAGGCACCTATCGCGCCGCAAGGCCATCGCCGGCGCGGCCGGTATCAGTGCCACGACCATCCTCCATTGGCCCGCCGGCGCCGCCGAATTTTCCTGGAAGTATGGCACCGTTCTGCCCATTACCCACCCAATGGTCGCCCGCGTCGCTGAGGCCGCGCCCAAGATCAAGGAGGCCACCGGCGGCCGGTTTGAATATACCGTCTATCCTAGCAGCGCCTTGGGCGGTGACACCGCAATGCTGGCCCAGACGATTTCCGGCGCGCTGCAGATGTACTCGCTTGCCGGTGACATTCTCGCGCCGCGCAATCCGTCCTTTGGTATTCTGGGCATGGGTTTTGCCTTCCCAGGCTACGGTCCTAACTGGGCAGCGGTGGACGGCGATGTAGGCGCTTGGCTACGTGGCCAGATGGAGAAGTACGGGCTGTTCGCCTTGGAAAAGACCTTCGATCATGGATTTCGCAACGTCACCTCCCGCGTCAAACCGATCGTCACGCCCGAAGATCTATCCGGCATGAAGATACGCCTGCCAGTGGCCCCGACATTGATCGCCCTGTTCAAAAGCCTCGGCGCTTCACCCACTGCGCTCAATTTCGGCGAGGTCTACAGCGCCCTGCAGACCGGTGTTGTCGACGGTCAGGAAAACCCCTTGCAGTTGATCGAGGAAGCCAAATTCTACGAGGTGCAGAAATACGTCAGCATGACCCGCCATTCATGGGTCTGCATCTACGCTGGATTCAACCTTGCGGCCTGGAAGAAGCTGCCGCCCGATATCCAGGACATCGTGGGCAGTAACCTGACCGAGGCGGCTACGCTGCAGCGCGCTGACTGGCTCCGCCTTGACGAGACCGAAATGAAGACGCTTCAGGACCATGGCATGGCTTTCAACACCCCAGACATCGAGCCGTTCCGCGCCTTGGCTCGGAAGAACGGCTTTTACACCGATATGAAAAAGCGCATGGGCGAGGAGGCGTGGACGCGGTTGGAGAAATATACTGGAAAGCTGGGCTAAGGAGCCCGCGGGCATGACCATCGGCCTGGGCACTTCACCAGCCCTTGGCGCCATTGACCGTTCGGGACTTCGACATGCGGCGTTTCTGCTGGACCGCGGCATCGGACTGGTTACCGAGGGCGTGGGCGCCGCGATCGTCGTGGCCGAGACCTTCATTCTGTTCGCTGGCGTGGTGAGCCGTTACGCTTTCAATAGCCCGATCTTCTGGACCGATGAACTGGCGAACTTCCTGTTTCTGTGGCTGTCGATGCTGGGGACCGTCGTGGCCCTTCGTGCTGATGGGCATATGCGGCTGACAACGCTGGTCGGCTGGGTGCGTCCATCCCTTGGGAATTGGTTCAATTCGGTCAGCGCTCTGGTGGTGATCGCCTTCGTGCTGCAAATCCTGATGCCCGCCCTAACCTATCTGGACGAACAGCAGTACACCGAGCTGACATCGCTGGGCATATCCGAAGGCTACCGCGCGGTGTCGATCCTGTTCGGGATGAGCCTGGCTGCGATCATCGCGATCCTTCGGCTGATCGAGAACACCACCTGGCGGGATTTCGCCCTGGCGTTACTGGTGGTCGCCGGCATCAGCGCCGTGCTGTGGTACTTTCACGCGCAACTGACGGCGATGGTGTTTGGCAGTCTGTTCATCTTCTTCGTCGTACTGGTCGGCGCCTGCGTTGCCATCGGCGTCCCGATCGGGTTCGCCTTCGGCATCGCTACCATGTCCTATCTGATGACCACCACCGATATGCCGCTGTCGGTGGTGGTCAATCGCATGGACGACGGCATGTCGAACCTGCTGTTGCTGTCGGTGCCGATGTTTGTGTTCCTCGGCCTGCTGATGGAAATGACCGGCATCGCGCGGGTCATGGTCGCCTTCCTGGTCGCACTGGTCGGGCATGTGCGCGGCGGGCTGTCCTATGTGCTGCTTGGGGCGATGTACTTGGTATCCGGCATATCGGGATCGAAAGCCGCCGACATGGCGGCCGTTGCACCGGTGCTGTTTCCCGAGATGCGACGCCGAGGTCAGCACCCCGGTGAGCTTGCTTCGCTGCTGGCAACCTCCAGCGCGATGTCGGAGACGATTCCGCCTTCGCTCGTCTTGATCACGATCGGGTCGGTCACCAACGTTTCGATCTCGGCGCTGTTCACCGGGGGCCTGCTGCCAGCAGTGGTCGCGGCGATCGCACTGGTGGTCGTGGCATGGTGGCGATCGCGTAAGGAAGATGTCACCGGGCGCAGACGCGCGCCGACGAAGCAGATCTTGTCGACCTTGCTGATCGCCCTGCCCGGCCTGACACTACCATTCGTCATCCGCTTTGCTGTCGTGCGCGGTGTGGCGACGGCCACCGAGGTGTCGACTGTCGGGGTGGTTTACACCGCGCTGCTGGGGTTGCTGGTCTACCGACAGTTTGACTGGCGAAGGATCTATCCGCTGCTGGTCGAAACCGTGGCGCTGACCGGGGCGGTGATGCTGATCGTCGGCACGGCGACGGCCATGGCCTGGGCACTGACCCAGTCCGGATTTTCCAACTGGCTGGTGGCCGGCATGGCGAACGTGCCGGGCGGCCGTGCCGGCTTCCTGGCCATAACCGTCGTGACCTTCATCTTTTTGGGTAGTGTGCTGGAAGGAATTCCGGCGATTTTGCTGTTCGGCCCGTTGCTGCTCCCGGTCGCCCGCGCGATGGGCGTACATGAGGTCCACTATGCAATCGTGGTGATCCTGGCAATGGGGATTGGGCTGTTCGCGCCACCGCTGGGCGTTGGCTTCTACGGCGCATGCGCCATCGGCAAGATCTCCCCGGACGACGCGCTGTGGCGGATCTGGCCGTACATCTTCGCCCTGGTGGTGGCGCTGGTGATCGTCGCCGCGGTGCCCTGGTTGTCGATCGGGTTCCTGTAGCCGACCCGACGCGTCGTCCCATTCCACCTTCGCGATACATTGGCGCAACCCGAGGCCTGGGTTGTCCACAGAAATCTGCACGCCGCCTCGATTCAATCGTTGCATACAGGTGCAACTGGCTCATACTGTATCTAGTAGGCAGGGTCTAAAAAGGAACCAGCTATGGTATGGGATGATGAAACGATCCGACTGCTGAGGGATCTCTGGGCCCAGGGACATTCGACCGCCGAGATCGGTCGGCGGCTGGGTGTTTCGAAGAATGCGATCGTTGGCAAGGCGCATCGGCTGGACCTCGACGCGCGGCCTTCGCCGATTCGACGGGACGCTGCCAAGCCGCCGGTGGACCGTGCGTCGGCATACCCAAGGATGGCCGGCCCGACCTTGCCGCCGCTGGCCAGTGCGACGGTGCCGGCTGCGGCCGGGCCAACCAACGTTCAGACTTTTCGTGTGGCGCCGACGCTGAGTCCGCGTCCGATATCGCCGGTGCCCGCAGCGCCGCCGGCGCCACGGCCTGTCATGCAATCCGTGCCGGTGCAAAGCCGCCGCCCGGCCCCATCTTGCTGCTGGCCGATCGGAGAACCAGGCACGAAAACCTTCCGGTTCTGCGATGATGTCTCCATGCCGGGCAAACCCTACTGCGACGACCACGCCAAGCTGGCCTATGTGAGGATCCGTGACCGCAAGGAAGACGCGGCCTGAGCCAACGTCCTGAACCGTCCCGATGGCTTTCCCGGACGGCATATCCCGACTATAAGGGCGCCCGCAGCAGCCGAGTGACCATGGCAATTCCGGACGAACTCTTCACTGACGCCCGCAACTGCATGGTGGACAGTCAGATCCGCCCCAACCGTGTCGTCGATCAACGGATCCTGTCTGCGATGCGAAGACTGCCGCGGGAGCGCTTCTTGCCGCGCAACGTCCTGGCGCTCGCTTACGTCGATGACGATGTGCCGCTGGGCAACGGCCGCTTCCTGATGGAGCCGATGGTATTTGCGCGGCTGCTGCAGTCCGCCAATCTGCGCGAGAATGAGCATGTCCTGGTGGTCGCGGCAGGCACCGGCTACGGAGCGGCGGTCCTGGCGGCGTGCGGTTGCCGAGTGACCGCGCTGGAGGAGGACCCCGATCTGCTTGCCATCGCTCGCAACGTGCTGCCGCGCGAGGCCCCCGGCGTCACCTTGATGTCCGGCCGGTTGGCGGCGGGCTGCCCGGCGCTTGGCCCGTACGACCTTATCCTGATCGAGGGGGCGGTGCCCGAAATCCCTCCTGCCGTGGCCGCTCAGGCGCGCCAAGAGACCGGCCGGATCCTGGCCATCATCAACGCTCCGGGGCGGATCACCCAGGCGGTCATCGCCGAGACGACGGCATTCGGCCTGGGGGTTTCGACGCTATTCGACTGTGCGACACCGCCGATCCCATCTTTGCAGAAGGCTCCGGTTTTCGCGTTCTGACAGGACGCCTGGCCCGGGACGTAACGCGGCGCTGGACAGAGCGATGCAATTGTGACGATTCTGATTTCCGCTATGACAGGGAATGTCGCCGCCGGTCGAAATTCCAAATAATGGTCCGACACAATCTGCTAAAAGGGTCGGCGCTTCGCTGAGAAGGGTTTCGGATGGGTTTGCGTCAAGGTTTGCTGGCCGGCTTTAGCCTGGTAGCGCTCGCGGTGCCCGCCATGGCCCAGACGGTGACGCCGTCCCTGGGGCCGTCCGCGGCGCCGCCGTCGCAATCATCGCATCGGGTGGCATCACCCCGTGTCAAGCTGGCTCAGGCGCGGCCGCCGGCTGCACTCAGACGGCATACCGCCGCGGCGGCCGAAACGCCGGGTGTTCCACATACGCTGGCCGAAGCCTTGGCGGCGACCTACTCCAATCAGCCGGCGTTGCAGGCGGAGCGGGCGAAGCTGCGCGCGACCGATGAAAACGTGCCGGCAGCGCTGGCAGGCTGGCGACCCACAGTGGTGCTGGCGGGTACAACGGGATATGGCGACGGCAAGAGCCAGGAGGTTTTGCAGGGTACGACCATTGCCCTGCAGACCGACCGGCTGATTGCTACTGCCCAGGCCACCGTCACTCAGCCCATCTACACCGGTGGCAAGGTTTCCGCGAACGTGAACCGGTCGAAGAATCAGGTGATGGCGGAACGCGCGACATTGATTTCTCAGGAGCAGACCAGCTTCAACAACGTCGTCAGTGCCTATGTCGGTGTCATCCAGGCGAAAGAACTACTGGCCCTTGATGTCAACAACGAGCAGGTGCTGGCCAAGCAGCTTGAGGCGACCAACGACCGCTTCCGCGTTGGTGAGATCACCCGCACTGATGTGGCACAGGCCGAGGCCGCGTTGGAAGGCGCGCGGGCCACACGGGAGACGGCGGTCGGGAATCTGCAAACCGCGCGCGGCACCTTCCAGCAAGTCGTTGGGGTCTTTCCGCCGGATGACCTGGTGGAGCCGCAGCCCTTGAATCTGCCGGTACACAGCGAACAGGAGGCGTCTGTCCTGGCCAGCGCAAACAACCCTAATGTGATCACCGCGCTGTTCAATGACGCCGCTGCAAAGGACGCGATCGATGTGGCGTTTGCGGCGCTGTTGCCGCAGGTCAGCCTGCAGGGCCAAACGTTCCAGCAGAACAACGCGGGCGCCCGCAGTAGCATCGCCAATGGCTATCAGGTCGTCGCACAACTGTCCGTGCCGCTCTATCAGGGTGGATCGGAATACGCTGCGGTCCGGCAGGCCCGTCAAGCGCAGCAGCAGACCCAGCGGCTGATCGATGACGCGAAACGCACCGCGGTGCAGAACGCCGTTCAGGCCTGGGATACGCTGGTCGCGGCAAAGGCCTCTGCCGACAGCACCCGTTCGCAGATCCGCGCCAACGAGATCGCGCTGGAAGGCACCGAGCGGGAGGCGATCGTCGGCAGCCGAACCACCTTGGACGTCTTGAACGCGACGCAACTGCTGCTGCAGTCCCGCACGACGCTGGTGCAGAATCTGGCACAGGTGATCACGGCGTCCTATGGCGTCGCCGTCGCCATAGGACGGTTGACCGCGCGGGACATGCACCTGCCGGTTCCGCTGTATGACGAGACCGCCTACTATCAGGCGGTCAAGGACAAGTGGGTTGGTCTCGGCGACTACGCGACCAACCAGCCCGGCCGCTAACCCATGTGGCGCCCATGACAGAACAGAACCCTGCCGCGACACCCGACAATGCGGATCCCTCGATGGAGGACATCCTTGCATCCATCCGCCGCATTCTCAACGAAGAAGAAACGCCGGCCGGGGCGGAGTCCCCGGCCCAGACCGACCCGACAAGGGAGACATCTCCAGCAGGCGACGATGTGCTGCTGCTCGACCAGTCAATGATGGTCGCGGCCCCCGAATCCACGCCGAACGTCGCGTCCGAGCCCGAATCCGAGCCCCCGTTACCCCGGACCGAGCCGCCGAAGATTGATCCGCCCCATCCGGAGATCGAGGGCGCGACGCCGTCGCATCAAGCCGCCTCGCCGGAACCGGCCGCCTCGCATCTCGATCTGATGGCACCAGAGGCCGTGGCCGCGGCCGCGTCCTCGGTCGGGAGCCTGGTACGCACACTGACGGCCGGCCGTGCCACACAAGTGTATGGCGGCGGTCCAACTCTGGAAGACGTGGTGCGCTCGGAATTGCGGCCGCTGCTGAAAGAGTGGCTGGATGCCAACCTGCCCCCGATCGTGGAGCGTCTGGTCCGCGCCGAGATCGAGAGGGTCGTCGGACGGGCGGTCCCCTGACAGCTTGCGGCCATTCGGAGCGCGGTTTCTGACGCAGACGCGGACCCAGGCGGCTTAGGCGCTGGGCCGCGGGAGATAATGATGGCATTGGACAGCAGATTTGCGCCGGGCGAGATCGAACCGCGGCTGTACGAAGGTTGGGAGAGCGCCGGAAGTTTCGCCTGCGATCCGGACTCGAACGCCACGCCGTTCACGATCATGATCCCGCCGCCGAACGTCACCGGCAGCCTGCACATGGGCCACGCGCTGACGTTCACCATTCAGGACACGCTGATCCGATGGCGCCGAATGCAGGGTCGCGACGCGCTGTGGCAACCGGGCACCGACCATGCGGGCATTGCCACCCAGATGGTCGTGGAGCGGCTTCTGGCGGCTGAGGGGAAGGACCGCCGCGAGATAGGCCGGGACGCGTTCGTCGAACGGGTCTGGCAATGGAAGGCAGAGTCAGGCGGCACGATTACCCGACAGTTGCGGCGGTTGGGCGCGTCCCTGGACTGGCCGCGCGAGCGCTTTACGATGGACGACGGGTTGTCCGCGGCGGTGAAGGAAACATTCGTAAAGCTTTACAACGAGGGCCTGATCTACCGTGACCGCCGGTTGGTGAACTGGGATCCGAAGCTTCAAACGGCGATCTCGGACCTCGAGGTCGAGAACCGCGAGATCAAGGGCTCGCTGTGGTACTTGCGTTATCCGATCGAACGCCAGCCGGGCGTGTTTGTCATTGTCGCGACCACGCGGCCGGAGACTATGTTGGGCGACACCGCCGTCGCGGTTCATCCGGACAATCCGGTGTACGGGGCATTGATCGGCAAGAGGGCGATCCTGCCGCTCGTCGGCCGGTCGATTCCAATCATCGCCGACACTTACGCGGATCCAGAAAAAGGCACTGGGGCCGTCAAGATCACCCCGGCGCACGATTTCAACGATTTTGAAGTTGGCCGGCGGCATGATCTGCCGATGCCATCGGTGCTGGATCGTCAGGCACGCGTCACCCTGGCCGAAATAGAAGACGTTATGGCAGTGGTGCCTGGCGTTGCCGATCCGGCGTTCGTCCGTTCGCTGGCCGGTCAGACCCGGTTCGCCGCCCGGAGCGCGATCGTAGCCGAACTGGAACGGCTGGAGCTGCTGGAGAGGATTGAGCCGCATATCAATCAAGTGCCGCACGGTGACCGCGGCGGCGTGCCGGTCGAGCCGCTGCTAACCACCCAGTGGTACTGCGACGCCGGGGTGCTGGCCAAGCCGGCGATCGAGGCGGTGGAGACCGGCAGAACCACGTTCGTGCCTAAGCAATGGGAGAACACGTTCTTCTCCTGGATGCGCGATATCCAGCCATGGTGCATTTCCCGCCAGCTTTGGTGGGGTCATCGGATCCCGGCCTGGTACGGCCCGGATGGGACGGTGTTCGTCGCCAAAGACCCGGATGGGGCGGAGGCGCAGGCCCGCGAGCATTACGGGCACAGCGAAGTGCTGGTGCAGGACGAGGATGTACTGGACACCTGGTTCAGTTCCGGCCTGTGGCCGTTCTCGACGCTGGGTTGGCCGGAACAGACGCGTGAGCTGGCGCGATATTATCCTGGCGACGTCCTGGTCACCGGCTTCGACATCATCTTCTTCTGGGTTGCCCGGATGATGATGCTGGGGCTCCACATGATGGGGGACGTGCCGTTTCGCACTGTCTACATCAATGCTCTTGTGCGGGATGAACGCGGCCAGAAGATGTCGAAATCCAAGGGCAACGCCATCGATCCGCTGGAGCTGATGGACACCTATGGTGCCGACGCGCTGCGCTTCACCATCTGTGCCCTGACAGGACCGGGTCGGGACGTCAAGCTAGGCGCGTCTCGGGTGCAAGACTATCGGGGTTTCGTGACGAAACTGTGGAACGCCGCGCGGTTCTGCGAGATGAACGGCATGAAGCCGGATGCGGGGTTCGATCCGGCCAGTGTCACTCTGCCGTTGTCGCGATGGCTGCTGGCCGAGACCAATGCCGCGATCCGGGAAGCCACCGATGCGCTGGAGGGCTACCGTTTCGACGAATATGCCAGCGCGGGATATCGTTTCGTCTGGAATACCTTCTGCGACTGGTTCCTGGAGTTTGCCAAGCCGCTGCTGGTGCAAGGGGCTGCACCTGGCGACGCCGCTGAAACCCGCCGCGTGGGCGCTTATGTGCTAGGTCAGATTCTGCGTCTGCTGCATCCGGCGATCCCTTTTGTCACGGAGGAGCTATGGGATCGGTTCGGCTATGGTGAACCAGGCAGTCTGATCCGCACCGCCTGGCCGGAGCAAGTGGCCGTCCCTGGCGCGGCGCAGGCGCGAGCGGAACTCGACTGGGTGGTGCGGCTGATCAGCCTGGTTCGCTCGGTGCGGGCAGAAATGAATGTACCGCCGTCCAAGCCGTCGCCAATTCTGCTGCAAGGCGCCTCGCTCGACTTGATCGGACGGGTTGAGCGCTGGATGGAGGCGATACGCCGGCTGGCGCGCGCTTCGGACGTCTCGGCGCTGGTCGGCGAGGTGCCGAAAGGGTCCGCACAGGCGGTTCTGGATGGGGCGACGGTTATCCTGCCGCTGCAGGGACTGATCGATCTCGCGGCAGAGGCGGCGCGGCTAGCCAAGGAACTCGACAAGCTGGTGGCCGACGCGAAAAAAACCGCGCAGAAGCTGGCGAATGTGGATTTCGTCAGCAAGGCGCCGGAGGAGGTGGTGGCGGAGAACCGCGAGCGCCTGGCAGCCGCGCAGTCGGAAATCGTTCGGCTGCAGGCGGCGCTCGATCGGCTGGGATGAAGCACGCCGATTGATCTCAGGCGAATGCGGTTGACGGCGGGGTAAGCGCTACCTATTATAGGGATCCATTCCGATGACCGGGCGGTCTTGCGTCTGCGCGTCGCGCCCGTAGCCCAAAAATTTCGGCTGGCTGTGAACCGTTGGGTGAAGACACCCAGAATACGTTCGGGCCCTTGTTCCCTATCTTGCTCCCTCCCGTCCAGGCATCCTCCATGCATCTTGCTGAACTGAAGAAAAAAACGCCAGCCGAACTGGTGAATTACGCTGAATCGCTCGAGGTTGAGAACGCCTCGTCACTGCGCAAGCAGGACATCATGTTCGCCATACTGAAGAACCTGGCCGACAAGGAGCAGGCGATCCATGGCGAAGGCACGCTCGAAATCCTGCCCGACGGCTTCGGCTTCCTTCGCAGCCCTGAAGCCAACTATCTCGCCGGGCCTGACGACATCTACGTCAGTCCGAGCCAGGTCCGACGCTTCGGCCTGCGCACCGGCGATTCGGTCGACGGCCAGATCCGGGCGCCGCGGGACGGGGAGCGCTATTTCGCATTGCTGAAGGTGGATACTGTCAACTTCGAGCCACCCGACGCAGTGCGTCATCGCGTCAACTTCGACAATCTGACGCCGCTGTATCCCGAAGAACGCCTGAAAATGGAGATGGAGAATTTCCAGTCGGTTGCCAAGGGGCCGGTGAAGGATTTTACCCCTAGGGTGATCGACCTTATCTCGCCGGTCGGCAAGGGGCAGCGGGCGCTGATCGTGGCTCCACCTCGCACCGGCAAGACGGTGATGTTGCAGAACATCGCCGCCGCCATCGCGGCTAATCATCCGGAAGTCTTCCTGATTGTGCTGCTGATCGATGAGCGGCCGGAGGAAGTCACCGACATGGCGCGCAGCGTCAATGGCGAGGTTATCAGTTCCACCTTCGACGAACCGGCGACACGCCACGTGCAGGTCACCGAGATGGTGCTGGAAAAAGCCAAGCGCCTGGTTGAGCACAAGCGCGACGTGGTGATCCTGCTGGACAGCATCACGCGGCTGGCACGGGCCTACAACACCGTCGTGCCATCATCCGGCAAGGTGCTGACGGGCGGTGTCGATGCCAATGCCCTGCAGCGACCTAAGCGCTTTTTCGGTGCGGCACGCAACATCGAGGAGGGTGGTTCGCTGACCATAATCGCAACCGCCCTGATCGACACCGGCAGCCGCATGGACGAGGTGATCTTCGAGGAGTTCAAGGGCACCGGCAACTCGGAAATCATTCTTGATCGCAAACTGTCGGACAAGCGGTCGTTCCCGGCGATTGACATCACCAAGTCCGGCACGCGTAAGGAGGAATTGCTGGTCGAGCGCAGCGTACTGTCGAAGATGTGGGTGCTGCGGCGTATTCTCAATCCCATGGGTACGGTGGACGCGATGGAGTTCCTGTTGGACAAGCTGAAGTACAGCAAGACCAACAACGACTTCTTCGACGCGATGAATACATAGAGTCGGCTTCATAATGCCAGCCGGTGGTTGCCACCGGCTGGCATCGAGTTTGGCCTCTACTCGCCCTGGTACGGGAAAATCCCGATCCGGTCGGCGCGGAATGAACTCACCCAAAGCGTGTCGCCGACCTGGATGGCGCCCGTGCCGGCACCCATAACGCCATAGACACCGCTCTTGACCACATCGGTCAGCTTCAGCGTCCGCGGGTCCATACGGTAGACCTTGAATGGCACGTTACAATTCGCTGAATTGGACTCAAAGCAATCCAATGTCTGCTTAACCGTAACGTCCTGTCCGCCCACGAAGATCGACTTCCCGTCCGGCGACCACCGGTCGTTATCGGTCAGGATGCCGGTTGGAACGGTATCCACCTTCGGCGGCGAACCGCGTCGGTCGATACGTGCGACTTGTTTTCCCGACCACAGACACAGGTAGATCTCCTTGCCGTCAGGCGAAACGATCACGCCGTTGGGGCCGGACATGCCCTCGGTTCCGGGAACCTCCGACCAGCCCTTGCCGGAATGCCATTCGTCCAAGCCACCGACCGGCTTGCCGGCACTGAGCTTGTTGATCCTATCCGAATCGGTGGGATCCCAAAGACTGGTGACGACGATTCCGCCGTCGGGCAGCGAGGCTACCGCATCCGGCCAGAACCCTTTCGGCGCGACCACGCACCCCGTCCAAGTAAAACGAAGCCGGCCCTGGGACAGATCAACGTCGAAGACTTCGACCGATTCCCGGCCACCATGGTTGACCGCATAGAGCACGCGGTGCATGCCGCCAGTCCGGGTCAGGTCCAGCCCGTGTGGCCCGAAGGTCTTCACGTCATACGGGCCCGGACAGTCGGGATAGGTCTTCTTGTCCGGCGAATCGCGATCTCAGACGGCTCCACCGCCGAGGCGGTTCGCTTTTCCGTATCGAACAGGTACAGATAACCCTGCGGGTGGTCCTTCGCGGCCAGATCACTGCCGATCACCCATTTCGTGTCCGGCACCGGAGCAAAGTCTTCCACATTCGTTACGCCGCAGATAAAACTGGCGCCACCGGCAGGCGAACAATTGGCACTTGACGCGGCTCCCGCCGGGTTGACGGCGCAGACCGTCATCGCTAACGCCAGGGCCGCCAGCGATCCGAAAAGTGTCATGCCTCTTTGCGACAATTTCAATCAGCCCCCGAAGGGTTGAATGACCATCCCTGATCTCGCAGCTTCTCAACGGTGATCCGAACGAAAATGCGGATGACCTTCCCCGTGGCGCGCAGCACAGAGAAAAGCGCGCGCCGGCACTGGCGTGACCGAAAGGGCGTTCCAGGCGGTCGAAGCGGCGCTGCGGCCAACCATTCGCCGCAACGCCCCTTGCCGCGACGCGGGTTCTGACTGAAACCTCGGGTTGCTTCAGGAAACGCCACATGGATTTGCTGCTTAGAGGAAGAACCGCACTGGTCACCGGCGCCAGCATGGGCATCGGCCGTGCGATCGCCAAAGCGTTGGCCGCTGAGGGAGTCCAGGGTTCGCCGCCGCACGCCGGGCCGAACGGCTGGAAGCCCTCGCCGATGAGGTCGAGGCGGACCAGCATCCTCGCCCGATCGTGCTCACGCAGGACGTGATGGAGGACGACGCGGCCGCCAGGCTCAGCGGGGCGGCGCTAGAAGCTGTTGGCCGCATCGAAATCTTGCTGAACAACGCGGGCGGCAGCCGGGTCCTGCCAATCAATGCACCGGAGGAGCGCTGGACCGAGGCGATGACGCTGAACTTCACGCGGCCCCGGCAGCTTGCACACGCGCTGTTGCCACAGATGATCGAGCACCGCTGGGGCGTATCATCAACATCACCGGCAAGAGCGAGCCGGAGCACCTGGATGCCGCTTTCGCCGCCAAGGACGGCATTCACGCCTGAGCAAAAGGTCTGTCGCGCGAAGTCGGGCAGTATGGGATTACGGTGAACTGCATCCCGCCGGGCCGCATCATGAGTGCGCAGATCCGCCGCAATTATCCCGAAGACTACCGCAACCAGTTCGCCGAAACCGAAATTCCAGTCAAATTCTGGGGCGAGCGGGAAGATCTGGCGGTGATGGCGGTCTGGCTGGCCTCGCCGCTCGCCCGTTACCGGCGCGGTCATTCCGGTCGACGGCGGGCTGCGTCGCCACGAGTTCTGAAACCGGCCAGTTCTGAAGCCGGCCAATTCTCAGGCCCGTGAGTCTGGACATTGTGGCGATAGCGTCCAGACTATGACGGAGTGAACGCGGAGCGGAACGATGCGGCAAATGGTCATGGTCGGGTTTCTTCAGGCGCAGAACTGCACCACGCTGGCCAGCGCCTGGCGCCATCCGGAAGCCCGCAGCGATTTCACCACCGCGGCCTACTACCAGAGGATCGGTCAGGTCCTGGAGGAGGGAAAGTTCCAGCTGGCGTTCTTCGATGATCGATTGGCGATGCCCGACATCTATGGCGGCAACCCGGCAGAGGTCGTCGCCAACGGCGTGCGGGTGGTGAAGATCGATCCGGTCGCAACAATGCTGGCCATGGGATTCGGGACAAAATATCTCGGTATTGGATCGACTGCCTCCACGACTTACTACGAACCGTTCGACGTCGCGCGCCGGTTCCAGACCGTGGACCACATGATGGGCGGGCGGGCCGCGTGGAATGTTGTGACCTCGGTGAACGACGGCGAAGCGCAGAACATGGGGCGCGCTATGCACATGGAGCACGACCTCCGCTACGACCGCGCCGACGAGTTCTTGGAGATCGTGCTGAGCTGCTGGGATGGCTGGGAAGACGACGCGCTGATCGTCGATAAAAAGACCGGCCTGTTCGCCGATCCGGCCAAGGTACACCGGCTGGAGTATCGTGGCAAGTTCTTGAGTTCGTCTGGCACGTTTACTGTGCCGCGCAGCCCGCAGGGCCATCCGGTGATCATTCAGGCGGGCGCGAGCGCGCGGGGCAAGACGTTCTCGGCACGATGGGCGGAGACAGTGTTCGTGGGTTACTCGGATCTGGCGGAGGGCAAGCGGCAGTATGCTGAGTTCAAGACCGAGGTGGCACGCCTGGGGCGGGATCCTGATCTGACAAGCGTCAATACGATCGCCTATCCAGTTGTGGCGGAGACGCGGGCTGAGGCGGAGGACAAGATGGCGCTGATCGACTCGCTGTACAAGGAGGTCGACGGGCTGTCGCTGCTGTCCGAGGCGATGAACTTCGACTTCAAGACCAAGCGGATGGACGAGGCCTTCACCAAGGAGGAACTCGACGGGATGTCAGGAATGCAGGCGATGCGGGACCGCGTGATGCGGGTCACCGGCCATAACCCGACGGTGCGCGACTTCCTAGAAGTCACGCGTCGCGGCCGCCCGCGCGAGGCCGTCGTTGGCAGCGGCAAGGATATCGCCGACCGGCTGGAACAATGGTTTACCGAACGGGCGTGCGACGGGTTCGTGATCGCGGGCACCCATATGCCGGGCAGCTTCGAGGATTTCGTCCGTTTCGTTGTCCCTGAACTGCAGCGGCGCGGACTGTATCGTGAGGAGTATACTGGGGCGACACTGCGGGAGAACCTTGGCTTGCCGGTGCCGCCACGGGGGGCGTGGCGCTTACCGGAAGCGGCCGAGTAATTATCAGAGCAGTATCAGCCTGACTCCAATCGCGAAGCGACCTCAGGCTGATGAATTCGCTCGTGAATCAAAGGCTAGTGCATTTCCACTAAAGGTGGAAATGCACTAGCCTGCAGTTTTGTACAAATCGTGTGGGGACCCCAGCAACAACCGGTGTCCACACCCGTCTGGGGCCAACAGTGCTCCTTAACACTATTTTAATGGAACAATGGTACGGCCGTTCGTGTTGGGTGATTCTCGCGATGAGCAGCCCGACACAGTTTTGGAGACGTCAGCCGGCTATGGAGCAAACTCTTCTGGTCCGCGACGACGCAGCGGACGACCCTCTGATCATGAGCCAGCGCTTCGACGTAGCGCTGAACAATATCAACCAGGGAATTTGCTTCTTCGACGGCCAGCGGCGCCTGATTCTCGCGAATCGCCGCTACGCGGAAATTTACGGCTTGTCGGTAGAGAGCGTTCGGCCTGGCATGACTCTCAGGGAAATCGTCGACCTCCGCTTCGCCGCCGGTTCCTCTCCCGACATGTGCTTCGAGGAGTATCTGAGTTCGCTCGACCGAACCCAGGTCTCCAGCGAACCGAACGACTGCATTATCACACTGAAAAATGGAAGAGTCATCTCTATCCATCATCGACCGATGCCGGACCAGGGCTGGGTTGCGACGCACGAGGACATTACGGAACGGCGGCTGGCCGAAGAGCGCTTGGCCCACGTTGCGCGCCACGACCCGCTGACCGGGTTGCCAAATCGTGTTCTTCTCCAGGAACATCTGGAACGGAACCCCAGTCGCCGGCGGCTCGATGGGCCGATGGCGGTGCTATGTCTGGACCTGGACGGTTTCAAGCGCGTCAATGACCAGTTCGGACACCCGGCCGGAGACGCCCTGCTTTGCGCGGTGGCCGGGCGCTTACGAGCCAGTGTCCGAACGGATGATGTCGTAATTCGGCTTGGCGGCGATGAATTTGCGATTCTGCAGATCGGTGCCGCCCAACCAGATCAGGCGGCGACGTTGGCTGAACGTCTGATTCACGAAATCTCACGGCCGTACTACCTGGATCGCGATGAGGTGACCATCGGCACCAGCATCGGGATCGCCTGGGCGGCGAATGACGAGGACGTTGGTCCGTTGCTCAAGGCCGCGGACCAAGCGTTGTATCGCGCGAAAGCGTCAGGCCGCGGCACATATTGCTTCTTCGAACCCGGGATGGTTGCGGAAGCCACGCGACGCCACACGCTGGAGGGCGAGCTACGAAGCACTTTGGCGAACAACGAATTTCGGTCGGCGCCGATGCTCGACTAACGTGCCCGCCGCAGCCTCGAGCGTCGGCTCAGCGCCGCGCAGATCGGCCGTTTCAAGCCACTCTGCGACTTCGACTGGACCTGGCCCAAGCATTGTGATCGTGCCGCCGTTGATGCGCTGACCACGCTCGACTTCCTCCAAGAGGCCGCCAACGTCGTGCTCGTCGGGCCGAACGGCGTCGGCAAATCGATGTTTGCCCAGAACATCGCCCACCAGGCGGTGATTGATGGACACCGTGCTGTTCACCAGCGCCGACCAACTACTTGGCGATCTCTGCGCCCTGGACAGCGACTCCGCGTTGCAACGCCGGCTGCGCACTATGCCAGACCGCAGTTGTTGGTCATCGATGAGTGTGGCTATTTACCATACTCCAACCGCCACGCCGACATGTTGTTCCGGCTGGTCTCGCGTCGCTACCAGACCAAGTGCACGCCGATCACCACCAACCGGCCGTTTCCAGAATGGAACGAGGCCATTCCAAACGCAGGCTGCGTCGTCTCGCTGATCGACCGCCTGGTGCACAACGTCGAGATCATCCCCATCGAGGGCGAATCCTATCGGCTCAAGGAAGCCCGCGACCGCGCCTATGCGCGGACACGCCAGCGCCGCAGCGCCAGGTCATGAGCACGATACTCGGCCATCTACGTCCGATCAGTTTTTCTAAATCCCTGTCACCGCGACCGTCGGGCAGGCGCTCGCGGCTTATGAGATGCTCGACGAACTCCGCGAAAAAGTCTGGACCCATTATAGCTGCCAACTGCAAGCTATACTTGCAGAGCGCCAATATGCAGACGTAGATGGTGGAGACGCTGGTTTGTCAAGCGCGCCCACCCGCGCGCGCTGACCAGCACGCACTGCGGGAGGCCGCAGCGGGAGATCCTCTCAAAGGCGGCGGCTTGGTTCGCTTGGGAGGCACAATTCCTCCGAAGGTTCCGGTTCGTGAGCGATCACCAAGCCTCATAACCGGGCTGAAACTCACAACCAGTCGTTAGAGTCCCAGTTTCTCGGGAATATGGCCGCATGCTCGGTTCGGCCTCGCGAGATCATTCTCGAGCAACCGGGCGAGGCGGGCGAGCGGCAGTGGCCGGGCCAGATAATAGCCTTGGGCCAAATCGCATTCCACCGATCGCAGGATTTCCAGCGTCCGGCGCGATTCCACACCCTCGGCCACCACCCTAAGACCGAGGCTATGCGCCAGGGCGATGGTCGAGCGGACGAGTAACTCGTCCTCGCGGCAGGTGTCCAGGTGAGTGACGAATGATCTATCGATCTTCAGTTCGGCGGCCGGGATGTTCTTGAGATAGGCGAGCGATGATAGGCCCGTGCCGTAGTCATCGATCGAAAGGCCGATCCCGGCCGATCGGAGTCGCTGGAGCAGCGCGATCGCCTTTTCCGGATAGGCCATCATCGCGGTCTCGGTGACTTCCATGCTGACGCGGGGGGCGGCAGGTCTGGCGATGTCGATGATCGTCTGGATGATTTCGGCATCCTGTAGCAGTCGCCCTGACAGATTGACCGCGAAGTCAAGCTTGTGCCCACGGTCGGCCAGCCAGGCTTGATCTCGGATGGCACGAGAGAGCACATCGAGCGTCAGCTCCCGAATGCGTCCAGTTTCTTCCGCCACCGGGATGAACAGATCAGGTGCGACGAAGCCCCGCTCTGGGTGATGCCAGCGAACCAGAGCCTCGACGCCGACCAACCGGCCAGATCGGAGGTCGTATTTCGGCTGATAATAGTTGGTAATCTCGCCCGTTTTGATCGAGCGCAACATGTCGCTCATGAGCGACAGATTGCCGGCGAGATTAGCATCCTGAGACGTTTCGAAAACATTGACGCTAATACTGGCCCGGCGGGCGGCGTCCAGTGCAACAGAGGCATGCTCTAGCAGGAGTGAGGCGCTATCGCTGTCGCGAAGCGACGCCAGTCCAATCGTGAAGGTGATATCGACGTCGATGCCGGCGACGACGACCGGAGTGGCCATCGCCGCTTGCAGCCGAGCCGCGTAAGCGTGCGCCTGGGACAGATTCTGCGCGTGGAATAGCAAACCGAGAGTAGACGACGACAGACGGGCGACGATGCCGCCATGGTGGTCATCGAGGCGTATGCTAACCTGCCGGATCAGTTCAGCAGCAAGCGCATAGCCGATCGCGCCGCGCAAATCGGCGAACCGATTGATCTCCAGGACCGCCACCATAAGCGTCTGGTCTTTTTGGCTTTCCGCGGCGATCTTCTCCTCCAGGGTCAGCCGGTTGGGCAAGTGGGTTTCGGGATCGTGGCGAGCGACGTGGCCGGCCAGCCGCGCTTTCTGTTCTGACTCAAAGCGCTTCTCGGTTACCGACCAGACTTCCAAGATCCCCAGCCCGTGTACCAATCCGCTGAGCACAACGACCAGCCCCAAAATCAACGTCGTGTTGTCCTGGGCGATGAGAAACGGCACGCTGAGGAAATAAAGCACCTGAGGCAGTGAACAGGCGACGACGGCCTTGCGAGAGCCGGCGTTGCCGACAGCCGCTTGCACGAAACAACCTGACCAGAGCAGACAGCCACATACGAGGCCCCAAGGACCGGCAATTACAGTTTGAACAATGCCCAAGCCGCTGAAAACGGCATTGCCGCTAAAGATCAGTATGAGGGAGCGGGCACACTGCCACGCCGACAGTGGCACCTCCGTTGGCTGACGGGGGCAGCAGGCATGCTCGATCGCCTGGTGGACGGCATAGGCCAAGATCCAGCAAAGGGCAGGCCTCCAGCCCGTCATCGGGAGCGACGATGCGCCGAGGGCCGAAACCATAGCCAGTCGCGTCGGCCGCCGCTTCTGACGCCCCAGAACCACGCGAAACAAGGCATCGGCAGGCGGCGGAGGCGAGGCGGTCATCGCCGGGTCACTGATATGAGCATGGTCGCGTGGAGGGTATCCCTCGACCGTTAAGGAACGCTTAACGGTGCTCTCCTTGCCGCAACCCCGGTCCGAGGCTGCTGACCGACCAGCTCAACCGGAACAGCCCGGACCGGGCTCGGATTGGCCGGCAGTCGTTTGTCTCGTCCAGCGATATGGCCCGATGTCCCAACTCCTGATCTTGTCAAGCCCGTTGGCGTCCGCGCTAAACAGATAAGAACACCCGACGTTTGTGGCGCCTCCGAAAACATCACCGAACGCAGGCGAGCCTTCCG
>DASYBP010000633.1:0-5924 GCA_036500715.1 Rhodopila sp. | reverse complement strand
GGCACGCCAGGGTTCTCCGGCGCCGATCTGGCGAACCTGGTGAACGAGGGCGCCCTGCTTGCCGCCCGTCTCGGCAAGCGCGTCGTCGCCATGGCCGAGTTCGAGGCGGCCAAGGACAAGGTCATGATGGGCACCGAACGGCGCTCTCTGGTCATGTCCGAGGCGGAGAAGCGGATGACCGCCTATCACGAGTCCGGCCACGCGCTGTGCGCGATGCACGAACCGGAGTGTGACCCTGTCCATAAGGCAACCATCATCCCCCGGGGCCGCGCTCTGGGCCTGGTCATGAGCCTGCCGGAAGGCGACCGCTACTCCAAGTCGAAGTCGAAGCTGCTGTCCGAACTGACCATGGCGATGGGGGGCCGTGCCGCCGAAGAAATAATCTTCGGACCCGACAAGGTGTCAAACGGTGCCTCGGGCGACATCAAGATGGCGACCGATCAGGCCAGGCGGATGATCACCGAATGGGGCATGTCCGACAAGCTCGGCATGATCGCCTACGGCGACAACAGTCAGGAGGTGTTCCTGGGTCACTCGGTCACGCAGAACAAGAACGTGTCGGAAGCCACCGCGCGCGAGATCGACAGCGAGATCAAGGATATCATCGACCGCGCCTACGCCAAGGCCAGGCGACTGCTGACGGAGAACGTCGAGGAACTGCATCGCCTGGCGCGCGGGCTGCTGGAACACGAGACCCTGTCCGGCGATGAAATCCGCACCGTGCTGCGCGGAGAACCGGTGATCCGGAAGGTGGTGGACGAGCCGGCGCCAGAATCCCGCCGGGCCTCGGTTCCGACGGCGGGACGTCCTGCCGCGGCACCGCCGCCCTCCGGTGGCGCAGCGCCCGCACCGCAGCCGGGTTAAGCTTGGGCTAATCAGCCGACTGGCGCCGTCTGCGCTGGATTGCTGACGGCGGCGCGCGGGCCGTCGTCCATCAACTCGGCCAGCGAACGGCGGGTCGACCGGTGGGTTGGCAGTCTCGGGAAAGGTTCGCCGATACGGCCGACGAACAGGACCTCCCCGGCGGGAGCCCCCAGTGTCTCGCGAAACGCCCGTGCCAGTGATTGCGCTCGTCTGGCCAGCCCAGGCTCCGACGAGAACCGTATCCCGCGTTCGCCGTAATGGGCAAAGGCGATGGTTGCCAGCAGCGGCTGCACCGCAAGTCCAAGCCGCGTCGCGGTCAGCCAGAAACGTTGCATCCCGCGCCCGGCCTCGATCAACTCCTCCACCGCGGCTTGGTTGCCGGCGCCCCTCGGCCGCCGCAGGACAAAAAAGGCCGCGCTGCCAATCCCTGGCAGATAGTCCATCTCGACGCTGGCGGTCAGCGCGCCGCCCAGGCGGTTGAGCCACAGCATGCGCGCCCATTCGCCCATCCCCCAGCGCATCATCCGCACGCTCAAGCGCGAAAGGCCCACAGCGTGCGCCGGGATGCCCGACGGGGTTTGCGGGTGGTCCCAGTCGATCAGTTGCTGATGGACCCTGAATGCTTCGGGGCAGCGCAGCCGGATCGCCGTGGCGAGGGCCGACAGACGGGCCACACTCCAGCGGTTGCGCAGCCCTTCGTGCCAGTCGATGGATAGACCGCCGGTGACACAGGCACCCAGCGCGGACTTTTCAGGCGTCGATAAAGCGCGCCACGCATATCCGCGACGATCCACCGACCGGAGCGTGACGAACGACAGCAACGGATCAATCGCCACGCCGCTGGTGCGCGGAAACCGAACCGTCATCGTGGTATCCATCATCGTGGTATCCGGGGCACCCGTTGGCACCTGACAGACCATCCCGCGCTCCCAGCCAGTGGCAGCGATCCGCATCGTTTCGATCAGCATGCCGGCCGACAGCCAGGTCGGCTCGCCGTTGCGATATTCATAGACATTGGCGGCCGCATGGTGGATCCGCACGCGCACGGTCTCGTCGTCCTCGATCCGGAAGCTCCAGGGCTGGGCGTTATCGCCGCTGGGGGCCCAGCGGGCCAGGTTCAGGATCTCCTCGATCGGCGTGCGCGGCGTCGCGGATGGCTCCGTCACTGGCACCGCGGATTGAAATCGACGGTAAACGTGGCGGCCCACGGCCAACTTCAACTGCTGCAGCGGTCCGGCGTTGCCGAGTGCCAGCCGGCTGACGGAATGCCGCGCGGCATAGGCGTCGAACTGATGGTTGTAGGGCGCCGGCATCACCTTGCCACGCCTCAGCAACAGCTTCACGGCGGCCACCCCCGTCACGCCGGCGCAAAGCTCCGTCGCGGCCACGGTCGAGGGACCGCGCCGGCGCGACATATCGATCCTGGTCCAGTCCACGACGTAGTGGCGATGGAACCCGCGTGGCGTCAGGCCCAGCAGGAAGCGAAGCTGCTGCTCCGCCTCCGTATGACCCTCGAGGCGGAAGTATTGTTCGAAGCTCATGCCCTTCGGATCGAACGCGATGAAGGCGACACCCATGCCGATCGGTGCCGCGGTCACCGCCGGGATGCCCAGTGCGGCGCAGCGCGCGAAGATCTGGCGGCGAATGCCAAGTGCGAAGAAATCCAGCCCATCGACGAACAGGTCAGTATCGCGCAGGAAATCGTCGACGGTGTCGGCTGCTACGCCATCGTCGAAACGGCGGATTTTCAGTTCCGGATTGATCTCGAGCGCCATTTCCTCCAGCACCGCGGCCTTGCAGCGACCAACGGTCGAGATCGTCGCGCCGATCTGCCGGTTGAAGTTTGCGAAGTCAAACCGGTCGAAGTCGGCAATGGTGAAGCCGCCGATGCCCAGACGAGCGAGGCTGAGCAGATGAATCCCGCCAACCCCGCCCATTCCGGCGATCGCGACCCGCTTCGCCCGAAGCGCCGCCTGTTCCCAATCGGTGACCAGGCCAATGTTGCGATCGAAGGCCAGGTCGTAGGGGTATTGCAGCGGGCGCTTCATCCGCGGTCTACCCGGTTGCGATGCCCAGTGGGAAGCCCAGTGGGAAGCCCAGTGGGAAGCCCGCTCAATAGGCACTGGCCATTGCACTGACAGGAGGAAACCCGCTGACAGCGAACAGTGCCAGAACGATAATCACTGTGCCTGGCAAGTTCTTTTCGAATCTGCATCCCGGCCTCTCGCGAAAGTCATCCTGCGCAACGCTGCCCAGCGGGCGTTGCGACCGATTGGAGGCTTTCCCCTGCGCGGCTGCGCAAGCCCCCGCCGACGAGTTGACGCACTCAAAGAAACGAAATGTCGGCTGTTGATAGCAGAATGAGTCGGAAATGTAAAGTTCTCGGCCGGATCGGTCGGATTCCGCGCTGCCAGGTCGTCATGTCACCAAGGAAACGGGTATCGCGAAGCGGACAAAAGCTCAGGCAGATGCCGGGAGGTCATAAAACAGCGTTCTGTTGATACCATCGGTGGGCGCGATCAACCGCCTGCCAGGCGTCCTTCGGCGCAAACCCGAAGCCCCGTTCCGCCTTCTGACACGTCAGGTGTTGTGATCCTTGCTCAATCAGTTCGACCCCCAGAAGCGGTACGGCAGGCGCAGGTCGCCGCAGCACCAGATTGAGAATCTCGAAGAAATACGCGGTGGCGATTGCCGCCCGGCGCGGGAGGGCAAAGCGCGGCACGAACTTTCCTTCCAGGCGCCTGATCCTCTCTGTCAACGCGCCCATCGTCGTATTGGTGCCGCTGAGAATATACCGCTGCCCGGCGATGCCTTGCTCCATCGCCAGCGCGACGCCCAGCGCGACGTCTTCAACATCGACGATATTGAGTAGTGCGTCCGGCATCAACAGGAACGGGCAGCGTGCGAAGAAGCGGAAGAACTCCCCGGTCGAGGGCTTGGTATCGAACTCGCCGATACACATGGAAGGGTTGACGATCACCGCGTCAAGGCCGCGTCGCACATACCGCGCGATGATGGTCTCTGACGCGATCTTCTGTCTCAGATGCCCCCAGCCTTTCAGCTCGTCTTCCCCCGCGAAGCGGGTTTCGTCGGCGATACCCCCGGCGACACGCCCAATAGTGCCGGCTACAGAAATGAAAACCGATCGTCTGACGTCCGAGGCAGCCAGGATCGTCAGGGTGTCCTTGAACCGCCGCAAGTCCCGCCGTGCCGAACCGGCGCGTCTGATCGACTGCTTGGAATACGGTATTGCGGCGTGCACCACGAATTGGCTGCGGCCCATCAGCTCCCGCAACTGATCCAGTTGATACAGGTCGCACACAACGGGTTCGATCGCCGGGTCGGGCATCAGGTCGCGCAGATTCGCGAAGTCGCCGCACGAACTCGAATGCAGCAACACGTGGTAACCACGGCGCAGCAGCACGCGACAGACGTGCCCGCCTATGAAGGATCGTCCCCCAAACAGCAGCACTGTTTGCGTTGTCATCTCGCCGCTACCCTATGCTGCGCTCTGTTGCCAAGGTCCGGGTCCCTTAGGCAGGTCGGCCCAATGGGGATTGGCCAAATGCGGAACGATGCCTGGGCCGCCGGAATGATCTGGCGGGCGGATGTCGAACCGCGGGAACGACACGGTGTCCTGCCGGCCAAACCAGCGGCCGCCATCGGTCAGGAAATTCCAGGTCGGGAATTCCTCCCGCCGGATCCGCTCCAGAACCCGCACGATTTCGCCCATCGCGGGCTGACGCAACCCGTGATATGACACCAACGGACCGATCGGATCGAAGTGGATGGCGTTTCTCTGCTGCAACCTCAGCAGCCCGCGCTCCATGACCGCCAGCCAATGGGTCAGTCCCATTTCACTGCTGAGTTGCGCGATCCCGCGCATCAGCGCCAATCGCGTCAGCATCCCGGCCACGCAAGCGCCTCGCCTTTGCTTTGAGATGGCGAAGCGGGAGATCTCGCCGGTGGTATCGAGCGGCAGGTGTTGCAGCAGCGCCGGCTGGCACAGCCGTTGCGTCGGAAAGCTGTTTCCCAGGTCGATGGGATCAGGCGCAATGAGACGGACGGTTCCAACCACCTCGCCATCGTCAACGCGCCGCAAGAGTACATGTCGGGAACGAGAGTCGAATTCGTCTATTTCTTCGCCGTCTGTCCCGGCTTCAAACCCGTGCTCGACACAATAGACCTGGTGACGCAGCCGGTACACCTCGCGAAGCTGGTTTTGATTACGGACGATCTCAACCGCGAATTGTACCGCGGTATAAGAGATCTCATCGGCAAGCGTATTCGTATTCATTGTTTCTCCGGCCCTGAACTTTTGTCTCATTTGAGTTGTAAAACCGCGTTACGAAACAGCAAAATCCTGGTCCATACCGATTGCTGTACCGGCAATGACTCCGCCACGTCGCCCGCGGCGTAACGTTCATGCCGAACTGCTTCAGTATCGAGCCCTTTTGGCTCACGACGACCAGGACAGTGAGCCCCGGCAATGGTTGCCAATTACTTAACGCCGGGCGAGATATCCGATGGCCTGGGGAAATCTTTCGTGAGCGGCGCCTGCATCGGCCGATCACGCGACAGCGCGTTTCACTAGGTAAAATCCCACCGCGCCGACATGTCCCCGTTGACGTCGCCCCCGTTGACGTCGCCAGCGTGTTGCTGCAACGAAGCGGCGTGTTCTACCGGCAGAAACATCTCCTGGCGATCGAAGGACTGGAGCCGCCCGCGATCAGCCAATTGATCGATCTGGCGGAGAGCTACGTCCTGCTGAACCGCTCCGGCAAGACCCAGCGTGACCTGCTGCGCGGCCGCACCCTGGTCAATCTGTTTTTCGAGGACAGCACCCGAACCCGCACCAGCTTCGAGCTGGCGGGCAAGCGGCTGGGTGCTGACGTGATCAACATGGGCGTTGCCACCTCGTCGGTGAACAAGGGCGAGACCCTGATCGACACCGCGGCGACGCTGAACGCGATGCACTGCGATCTGCTGGTGGTACGCCACGACCAGTCCGGCGCGCCGAACCTGCTGGCGCAGATCGTCGATGCCGCCGTGATCAACGC
>DASYBP010000632.1:0-15038 GCA_036500715.1 Rhodopila sp. | reverse complement strand
ACGTCTCGACACCCCCGAAATCCGCGCGCTGTATCAGGACCTCGACCAGACCTGGAACGATCGCGCCGCGCATCTGAATCACCGTCTGAAACAGGAAGATCTGCCGGCGAAAGTCGCCAACTTGTCGTCGATCTGGACGATCTTCTACACGCGCCCGTCACGTTACAACTGGATGCTGCAGTACTACCTGCGGGCCGAGGGGCTTGCACTAAGCTGGGTCGGCACCGGACGCCTGATCTTCAGCCTGAATTTTTCCGAATCCGATTTCGCCGCCGTCGCCGACCGCTTCCTGGCCGCCTGCCGCGCGATGCAGCGTGACGGCTGGTGGTGGGGCGCCAATCCAGCCACCAACCGCTCGATCAAGCGCCGGATCCTGTGGGAAATGCTGACCCAGCGCCGGTATCGCACCCTCCGCCGGACCGATCGGTCGGCTCAATGATGCTGGTCGACCACATCATCAGGAAGATCATCCAGCAGCGCCGCCTCAAGATCGATCTCAAGGTCGATGCCATGCCGCTTCAGAAGCTGCACCGGCGCTCGGTAGTACAGCTTGATATCGTGGAACGGGTCGGTGATGATCTTGGTGGCCCACACCAGGCCGGTCCGCACATCCTGGATGAAGAACAAGTGCAAGGTCCGGAACGCCAGGCCGCCCAGCCCGACGGCAAGCCAGAGATATCCGACATGGCGGGCAAAGTCGATTCCCGACGTGTACGGCGCGAACAGCCCCAGCAGCGAGGGATCCAGCACCAGCACCAGCGGCGACAGCGCCCAGACTGTCATCAGCACGATTTTGCGGCGCAGGTTATAGCCAACCTTGATCGCTTCCTTGTATTCGTGCGTGGCCTGATTGACCACGTCATAATCCTTCGGCTCAAAAAAGAAATGACCCACTTGCCGACTGGTCATCGACACCAGCCACCCGACCAGCGCCGCCATCGCCGGATTTTTGAACATCAGCGCGTAAGAACAGACGAAACTGACCGCACTCAGCAGGTGCAACGACTGATTCACCCTGCTATGGTGGTAATAACGATGATCGTCCCACCGCTGTACTTTTAGAAGCTCAAAGAAGCCGCTCATCGACGTTCCTTCTGAAGTTGGACCATGAATAACCTCGCCGGCTGCGCGTATCGTCAGCCGCGCAACATTATGCCGCCATACCGCGCGTGGCATTTGAATCGGCAGAGTAATCCTCGCCGCTGTCGCCCAGCCGGGCGAACCGTATGAGCCAGAAATGACCCAGCGGCGGCAGCGCGCGACGTTCCAACAGCCGAACGGGTGAACGCTTGGCCCACCGCTCGTACCGCGCCCAGGGAAACTCGGTGCGCCAGCCCAGCCGGCTCGTCATCGGCATGAGCCACTTTTCAACCGTGCCGCGCACGCCGGTCTCGGCACCGATGCGACTGGTCAGGATGATCTCGCCGCCGGGCCGCACCACGCGAACAAATTCGTCAAGCGCCCGTTCAGGATTTGGCACCGCGGTCACCACGTATTGCGCCACCACCACATCAAACGACGCGTCCGGGTAAGCCAACTGTTCGGCGTCCATGATGGCGATCGCCTCGACGTTGTCGAGGCGCAACCGCTTGACCCGGTCGCGAGCCTTGTCGAGCATCGGCTCCGAGATGTCGATCCCGACGATCCGGTTGCTCCGCGCATAGTGGTCCAAGGACAGGCCGGTCCCAACCCCCACCTCCAGGATGCGTCCACCGACCCGTTCGGCCGCGTCCACCGCGGTGCGACGGCCCCGTTTGAACACCGCTCCGAAGACGATATCGTACACCGGGGCCCATCGACCGTAGGCCTCCGCGACCTGATCCCGTTCCATTGCCTTCGCCAGTCCCAAGCGCTTTGCTCCTGTCCAGTGGACCTACCTACACTGATTCCACGAGGCCGATCCAGCGAGACGACAGCAGCCGGCAAACCGCCGCCGGCCGGCGCATCGCCAGTCAAACAAGAAACAATACGTACAGTACTTCAGAGTAACATACGGTCAAGCGTTTTTCCCGCCATACCGCCGCACGCGCAGATCAGCCTGCTCCTTGTGCCCGGCAAAATTCTCGATCGCGCACAGTCGGGAACAGTATTCGCCAATCATCGCGCTGGCCTCCGGACTGACCTGTTGATATGTTACCGTTCTGAGAAATTTGCCGACCCATAGCCCGCCCGTGTAACGAGCCGCCCGTTTCGTCGGCAGCGTATGGTTCGTCCCGATCACCTTGTCGCCATACGCGACATTGGTCTCCTGGCCCAGGAACAGCGCCCCATAGTTGGTCATCCGCTCCAGGAACCAGCGCGGCTCCCGCGTCAGCACCTGCACGTGTTCGGATGCGATCCGGTCGGCCTCGCTCACCAGTTCGTCGTCCGAGTCGCACAGAATCACCTGCCCATGATCGCGCCACGCCACAGACGCGATGTCGGCGGTCGGCAACACCGCCAGTTGCCGCTCGATCTCCGCCTGGATACAATCCGCGATTCTCGTCGAAGTTGTCAGCAGCACCGCCGGCGAGGTCGGCCCGTGCTCCGCCTGCCCCAGCAGATCCGTCGCACACATCTCCACATCGGCGCTGTCGTCGGCAATGATCAGCGTCTCCGTCGGACCCGCCAGCAGATCGATCCCGACCCGTCCGAACAATTGCCGCTTGGCCTCGGCCACGAAGGCGTTTCCCGGCCCGACCAGCATATCCACCGGCGCGATCGTCTCGGTGCCCAGCCCCATCGCCGCCACCGCCTGAATGCCGCCCAGCAGATAGATCTCATCCGCCCCGCCCAGCGCCATCGCCGCCACCGTCGCCGCGGGCGGTACCCCGTTCAGCGGCGGCGTGCACGCGGCAACCCGCTTCACCCCGGCCACCTTCGCCGTCAGCACCGACATATGCGCCGAGGCCACCATCGGATACCGCCCGCCCGGCACATAACACCCAACGCTACCCACCGGGATGTTCCGGTGCCCCAGTCGGATCCCCGGCAACGTCTCGATCTCGATATCCCGCAGAGCGTCCTTCTGCGCCAGGGCAAACCGGCGGATCTGCGCCTGAGCGAACTTGATGTCGGTGATCACCTGCTCCGGCAGGCTGTCCATCAGCGACTGGATCTCGTCCGGCCGCAGCCGGAACGCCGCCGGTTCCCATTTGTCGAACTTCGCCGACAGATCCCGCACCGCCGCATCGCCACGCGCGGCGACATCCTCCAGGATGCCCTCAACCGTCTGACGAACCTGGCGATCGGCCGCGGTCTTCTCCGCCTCGGTCGCGCCGTGCTTCAGAACCCGGATCATGCGCGCCTCCTCCTCCTGGCCCACGCGCGATAAGCGGCCTCCGGGATTTTCGCAAGTTCCGAGCCGTGCATCCTTTCCGGCGTGCCTCTAAGGCCCGACGAACGCCCCCCCATTCACATCCAGGATCGCCCCCGACAAATAGCTCGCCGCCGAGGTGCACAGAAATGCAATCGGCCACGCCAGCTCGTCTGGCCGGCCGATCCGGCCCATCGGCAGCGTCGGCCCCAGGTTGAACCCCAGTGTCATCGGCGTCTCTACCGGTCCCGGCGCCACTGCGTTGACCAACACACCGCGTCCAACGGCACCGCGCGACAGCCATTTCACCAGCGTGTGCAACGCCCCTTTCGACGCCGCATAATCCGGCGGGGTATTCAACGAGGTCCCGCCGGTCTTGCCGGCCACCGAACCGACCAGCGCGATATGCCCGCCGCCCTGCGCCGCCATGTGTTCGATGGCCGCGCCCGCGAGTTGCAGCGGCACTCGCACATTGATGTCCATCACCCGGTGAAACCGCTCATGCCACGCCGGATCCTCGGTCCACGCCTTAGCCTCCAGGACGCCCGCGCAATGCGCCACGGCATGTACCCGCGCGCCCGAAAAGAACGCGGCAACGAACCCGTCGTCCGCCAGGTCCCCTTGCATCACGCTGCCGACCCCGCCACTCGCCGCGATCGCCTCACCGATCTCCCGCATCGGCGCTCGGTCCGCGAGCACCAGTTCCGCCCCGAGTTGAGACAGCACCAGCGCCGTTGCCCTGCCGATCCCGCTGGCCGCACCCGTCACTACGGCCCGCCGTCCTTGCATCGACAGCGCAGCAGGCAATTCTACGCTGGTCACCATGGCTTCCTCCCGTTCGGTTCGATCCAGATGATGATCGAACCTGGATAAATTTCTGTCCATCCCGGCAGCGCTCTATGGTTACGATTGACCTGAAGCAGCCCGGTCCATAGCTTCCGGCCCATGGTTGATACACTCCGCAACAACCAGACCAACATCCCGAAGGCATGGCCGTTCGAGGAAGCGCGGAAGGTTGCCCAACGTCTCGCGGCGTCCGGCAAGGATCATGCCCTGTTCGAAACCGGCTATGGCCCATCTGGTCTACCCCACATCGGAACGTTCGGAGAAGTCGCCCGCACCTCCTGGGTCCGCAATGCCTTCACCCACCTAACCGGCCTCGCCTCGCGGCTGCTGGCGTTCAGCGACGACATGGATGGCCTGCGAAAGATCCCCGACAACATCCCCAACCGAGACCTGTTGGTCCCGCACCTCGGCAAGCCACTGACAAGAATCCCCGATCCGTTCGGCACCCACGACAGCTTCGGCGCCCACAACAACGCCCGCCTGCGCGCCTTTCTGGATTCATTTGGCTTTGATTACGAATTTGCCTCCTCCACTGACTACTACAATTCCGGCCGCTTCGACGCCGCGCTGATCCGCATCCTCGAGTGCTACGAACCGGTGATGGCGGTAATCCTGCCCACCCTCGGCCCCGACCGCCGCGCGACCTACGCGCCGATCCTGCCGATCCATCCAGCCACCGGCATCGTCATGCAGGTGCCGATGGAGCACATCGACCCCGCCGCCGGCACAGTCACCTGGAAGGACCCCGCTACGGGCGAGATGCTCACGACATCGGTCAAGGGCGACGCCTGCAAGCTGCAATGGAAAGCCGACTGGGCCATGCGATGGTATGCCCTCGGCGTCGATTACGAGATGTCCGGCAAGGACCTCATCGACTCCGTCAAGCTCTCCGGCCGCATCTGCCGCGTCCTCGGCGGCCAGCCGCCCGAGACGATGACCTATGAGCTCTTCCTCGACCAGGACGGCCAGAAGATCAGCAAGTCCAGGGGCAACGGCCTCTCGGTCGAGGATTGGCTCAAGTATGCGCCCAACGAATCCCTCGCCCAGTTCATGTACAACCAGCCGCAGCGCGCCAAGCGGCTGTATTTCGACGTCATCCCGCGCGCGGTCGACGAATACGTCGGCAACGTTCACACGCTCCGTACCCAAACCGCGACGGATCCGGAGCCCCCGTCGACATCGGGCGAAGTCGACGTCCGATCCACACCGGAGTGCGTCGGCAATATTCGCGTGCTCAGTGCCCAACCGACGGCGGGAACCGCGGGGCAATCAGTCTCGACCAGGCAAATCGACATAAGAACTAACCCGGCCTGGCACATCCACGGCGGCCGCTTGCCCGATCATGCCGCCAGCCCAATATCTTTTACCATGTTGCTGAACCTTGCCAGCGTGGTGAATGCCGACACCTCGGACATCCTGTGGGGCTTCATTCGCCGCTACGTTCCTGGCGCCAGTCCCGCCACCCAGCCGCTGCTCGCCCGTCTCGCCGACCACGCCGTCGCCTACTACCGGGACTTCGTCCGCCCGGCCAAGCACTATCGCGAACCCACGCCCATGGAACGCGCCGCCCTGCGGGACCTCGCCGCCACCCTCGCCAGCCTGTCGGACACCTCCGCCGAAGCGATCCAGAACGCGGTGTTCGAAGTTGGCAAGCGCCAACCATTTCCCGATCTGCGTAGCTGGTTCGGGTGCCTCTACCAGGTTCTGCTGGGCCAGACAGAGGGGCCCCGCTTCGGCGGCTTCGTCGCCCTGTATGGCATTCCGGAGACGATCGCGCTGATCCAGTCAGCCCTCACGCGCCAAGCGGAGCCTGCCTGACGAATGGCAACGGGAACGGGTCACACAATAAAACATTGGATCCGCCATCTTCCCGCTCTTCTAGGGGTCGCCCTGCTGATCGGCGCCATCTTTGTGGTGCAGCGCGAATTCCGCCACCTCAGGCTGAGGGACATCGGCACGGCGCTGTCGGCGATCCCGGCCTACGCCCTGATGTTCTCCTTTAGCTGGACAATCCTCTCCTACTTCATCCTTACATTCTACGACCGGCTGGGCACCATCTACGCCGGGCACAAGGTGTCCTACGGCCGCGTCGCCTTCGCCTCCTTCTGCGCCTACGCGCTGTCGCACAACATCGGCTTCGCCGCGGTGTCCGGTGCCGCGGTGCGATACCGGCTCTATGCCCATTGGGGCCTCACCCCGCTGCAGATCGGCAAGACCGTGGCGTTCTGCAGCCTGACCTTCGGCCTCGGCGGCATGGTGCTCGGCGGCGCCATCCTGTTCCTGGAGCCGCGGGCGATCCCATTCTTCGGCCAGGTCCTGCCAAAAAGCGCGATGTTCGCGGTTGGCGTATTATTCTGGGGGGTGGTACTCGGCTACGTGACGCTCGCGCGCGTGTTCAAGCGCGTGCGCATCCTCGGGCACGAGATCGAATTGCCCGGCTGGCGGATGGCGATCGTCCAGGTCTTGCTCGCAACCGTCGACGTCGCCACCACCGCCACGATTTTCTTCGCCCTGCTGCCGCACGCCTCCGGTCTGACCTGGCTGGTCTTCCTCGGTGTCTACGTGGCGTCCTACACAGCCGGTCTCGCCGCCAATCTGCCCGGCGGCATCGGCGTCTTCGACACCGCGATGCTGTTCGGCCTGGCGCCGTACATCAGCGCGCCGCGCATCGTCGGCGCCATCGTCATCTTCCGCCTGTACTATTATGTGATCCCGCTGTTCCTCGCCGGCTCCCTGTTCGCCGGCAACGAGATCCTGCTGCGCGGCGGCGGTCTGCTGCGCCATCTGGGCCGCCTACCCCCGGTGCAGGCGATCGGCCGCTGGAGCGAGCCGGACTTCGCCGTGGCCGCCACTACCGGCGCCGTCGGCCTGTGCGGCGTGCTGATGCTGTGCTTGGGCGTGCTGGCGCCGCTGGCGGATTTTTCCTGGATCGACCCGGATTACAACGAATTCGCCCGCCAGGCCGGACAGTTCGTGCCGTCGTTGATCGGCGCCGGCCTGGTGATCATGGCGATCGGGTTGTCGCATCGGGTCAACCTCGCCTGGGTGCTGACCATGATGCTCCTGGTGGCCGGCGCGGCTTTCGCTGCGACACAGGACAACCGGCTTTGGGTATCGGCCGTCCTGGCGCTGACGACGCTTCTGCTTGCCCCATTTCGCACCTGCTTCTATCGCCACGCCCGGCTCATGAGCGGTCCGCTGGAACCCGGCAGCGCCCTGACGCTGATGGTCCTGGGTCTGTGCCTGTTCTCCCTCGCGGTGACCCGGCCGCAGACGAAATTGCTGCACAACAATGCCTTCTGGGCCGTCATCATCTCACCGGAACTGCCCAACACCGTCCGGCTGGCGGTGGCGATTTCGGTCCTGCTGGGGCTGATCGCCATCTGGCTCCTGCTTCGCCCCGGCCGCGTCCGCTATTTGCCCTGGGACAGCAACGCGCGACAGTTGCTGCGTCGCTGGGGCGGGCGTCCGGACCAAAACGCCGACGGGGTCGTCCTGGGCGAGTCCGCCCGCGCGGCGATCCCATTCCGCCGCTGCGGCGGCGTCCTTTTGGGCCTGGGCGATCCGGTCGGCGACGACAGCGACCGTGTCTCGGCGATCTGGCGGTTGCGCGACCTGGCACACCAGGAAGGCCGGGACGCCGCCGTGTGGCATGCCGGACCGGATCTGCTGCGGGTCTACGGAGACCTCGGCCTGACCGCGCTGCCGCTGGGTTCGGACGGGCTGCCGCTGCCGGAGTCCGACGGCGATCCTCCGAGGACCGAACAATATCTGGTGTGCGTGGCGGAGCGCGATCTGGTGTCGCTTTTGCCGGTGCTGCCGGCCTTGGCAAAGGGGCTCCGCCGCGCCCAGCCGGTCGCTGTCTGAAATGCACTCTGCGCCAGCTTGATCGGAAACCGCGATCCGGCCGCGCTTGCAGACCACCACCGCGGCGAGCCAGCCCGTTGTTGACAAAAGCAAGAAGAACTTCGGGGTTCGCCCCGATTCCGCCCAATTCGCTCTGGCGCGGATTTGCCTACCTTGTATAGTAGAGTGCCTGTCGTGACGATTGATGTACGGTATGCAATACCCGGAAAGGTTGCTAGGCTTGTGTTGGGCTAACCTACCCGAACTGGAAACAACCGGCGGCCTGCCTCTGCGGCATAAGTCGCCTTAACACAACGCGTATGATAATAGGGACGATTTTCTCTTGAACATGACCAACCGCGGCCGCGGACGCCCGAGCCGGCGCCGCGGCTTCGATGATGACTTTGCCTTCGATCGTGCTCCGCCAGGCGACATGCCGCGGGCCGCACCGTCCTGGCCCTCCTCAGCGGGTTTCGGCCCCGAGCATGACGCAACCGTGAAGTGGTTCAATCCCGAAAAGGGGTTCGGCTTCGTGGCCCTATCCGACGGATCGGGCGATGCGTTCCTGCACGCCAACACGCTCAACCAGTCCGGCCACAATGCCGTCAGCCCGGGCGCGACCCTTAGGGTGCGCATCGGTCAGGGCCAGAAGGGCCGCCAGGTGTCGGAGGTGCTGTCGGTTGACGAGAGTACGGCGACGCCGACCGCCAGCCGTGGCGCCAGTGCGTCCCGCGGCGCCGGTGGCGGCTACGCCGACCGTGCCGGCGGCTTCAGCAGTGGTGGGCCCCGCCGCGGCGCGCCGACCGGCCCGTCGGTCGAGATGCAGGGTACCGTAAAATGGTACAATGCCACCAAGGGCTTCGGTTTCGTCGCCCCCGCTGAGGGCGGCAAGGACGTGTTCGTGCACGCTTCCGCCCTGCAGCGGGCCGGCGTGATGCAGCTTGCCGAAGGCCAGACCATCTGGATGGATGTGGTTCAGGGCGCCAAGGGGCCAGAAGCGGCTTCGATCCGCACCAGCTAGTGTCCGATCGCGGCGATCACAATCGCCGCGTGAATCGGCCACTTCCAGCCGAATTTCCGATCGCGGCGACACAATCGCCGCGTGAATCGGCCACCCCGATATTGGACCCAGTCGTCGTCCGCAGGCCAAAGAAGACCCGGCGCGACCCGTTCGTTTCCGGGTTTTCTGTCACCCGACCTTCCGCTGACAGCGGGCCTGCGGCATCCTCCAGAAACCCAGCAAGGAGGCTGCGCCAATGCCACCGATCGTCGCGGTCATCGCCCCCGGCACGATGGGAAGCGCCGTCGCCAGGCGACTGACTACTTCGGGCGCTCAGGTTCGCACCATGCTCGTCGGCCGCTCGTCTGCCACACAAGACCGCGCCAGGTCCGCCGGCATGACCGACGCCACGGCCAGCCAGATCGCCGAGGCAGATTTCATTCTGTCAATCGTCCCGCCAGGCAACGCTCTGACCCTGGCCGAAAGCCTGGCGCCGGCGATACGTGCGGCGACGCGCAAGCCGATCTACGTCGATTGCAATGCCATCAGCCCACAGACGGTGTTGCGGATCGACGCGGTCGTGCGTGACGCCGGTGCCCGCTTCGTGGACGGCGGCATCATCGGCCCGCCTCCCGAGGCGGACTCGACCAAAACCCGGATCTATCTGTCCGGTCCGGATGCCGCCGCCGTCGCGACCCTGAGCAAGTTCGGGCTGTCAATGCCTGTGCAGCCCGGCCCTGTGGGCGCCGCCTCAGCCATGAAGATGTCCTATGCCGGGATCACCAAGGGCCTCACCGCCCTCGGCGCGACGATGATGCTGGCCGCGACCCGCGCCGGCACCGCGGACGCGCTGATCGCGGAAATGCAGCACAGCCAACCGGCGTTGCTGAAATGGCTGACCGCCCAGATGCCGAGGATGCACAGCAAGGCCTACCGCTGGGTCGCCGAGATGCAGGAAATTGCCGCTTTCGTGGGCCCCGACCACCCCGGCGACGGTCTCTACCAGTCGGCGGCCCGCCTCTACGCGGCAATTGCCGCGGATTTCGAGGGACGAAATGTCGAAACCAACGCGTTGAACGCCTTCTGCGAGAAGTCCTGTGAGAAGTCCAGCAGGTAACATTCATTCACGTTATGTTCTTGACAAATTCGGTAACCGTAACTAAGATCACAGCGCAACAGCGTCTCGGACCAGTCCCCTGTCTTCCACGCCTCCCGTGGCTTCCACATCAACGTGCCAAAAACCTAACGCCTTCCTGGAGACGATTATCGCGCTCCTGACGCCCCATTTCGCCACCGGCACCACAGACGCATTCGACGCTCGGTCCGCCGTCATCGAGACCCTTGCCGCCTACGCCACCCGCACGCGGGGCGAACTGCTGCGGGCGGCACAGATCATCGCCCTTGGCATGACCACGCTCGACGTTCTCGCCGAGGCCAAGACCGCCGAAATGTCGCAGTCCATGCGTCTTCGCTACCGCGGCTGCGCCAACAGCCTGAACCGCTGCGCGAGCAACACCGAAAAAGCCCTCGAACGCCGTCTCGCCTGCGATGCGCCCAGCACCGCCGAACCAATGCCGGAACCAGCAAGCGACGTCACCACGGGCGCCAACGCCAACAGCCCGGTCGGCCAATCAGCCACGGCCTTCGAGCCCCACCGCAACCCTGCGTGGCCGCAGGAGCGCGACCGGCACTTATGGGCTGGCGCGATGATGCAAACGCTGCAACAGCTGGGTGTTCCGGTCCAGATCACACGCCCAGAGGATGAAGCCCGGATCAAGCCCGGGGGCCTGAGCTGAACCCCGGCTGATCCCTGCGCCTGGCGCCGCCGCGGAAGCGGTCAACCCTGCGCCTGCTTCGCCCGCTCGATCGCCTCCACGATCAGTGCCTTGGCCTCCGCGGCATCGCCCCAGCCCAGCAACTTGACCCACTTGTTCGGCTCGAGGTCTTTGTAGTGCTCGAAGAAATGCTGGATCTGCTCCAGCGTGATCGACGGCAGGTCGGTGAAGTTGTGCACGTTGACGTAGCGTTGAGTCAGCTTGGGTGATGGCACCGCAATGATCTTCTCGTCGCCGCCGCTCTCGTCCATCATCTTCATCACGCCGACCGGACGCACATTGATCACCGCGCCGGGCACGATCGGGCGGGTATTGGCCACCAGCACGTCGATCGGGTCGCCATCGTCGGACAGCGTGTGCGGGACGAAACCGTAATTCCCCGGATAGCGCATCGGCGTATAGAGGAACCGGTCCACCACCAGCGTGCCGGCCTCCTTGTCCAGCTCGTACTTGATCGGCTCGCCGCCGATCGCGACCTCGATGACGACGTTGACGTCTTGCGGCGGATGCTTGCCGATAGCAATCGCGTCGATGCGCATGAGATAGTCCCCTCAGCCAGGAATCCGCTCGATATCGGCACCGCAGGCGGCAAGCTTCTGTTCCACCGCCTCGTAGCCGCGATCCAGGTGATACACGCGATTGACGATGGTTTCACCCCGTGCCGCAAGGCCTGCCAGGATCAGCGAAAGCGACGCCCGCAGATCGGTCGCCATGACCGGCGCGCCCGACAGTCCCGGCACCCCCCGCACGATCGCCGACGCGCCGTGGACGTTGATGCGAGCACCCATCCGGTTGAGTTCCGGCACGTGCATGAAGCGATTTTCGAAAATCGTCTCGGTGACCATAGAGGCGCCGTCCGCCACCGACATCAGCGCCATGAACTGCGCCTGCATGTCGGTAGGAAATCCCGGATAGGGCTCCGTCATGACATCGGCGCCCTGCAGCCCGTTCAGCCGCTTGACCATCAGCCCGCCCGGTATTTCGGAAATATCGACGCCGGTTTCGCGCAGGATCCGAACGGTCGCACCCAGATGGTCCAGCCGCGCGCAGCGCAGGAACACCGACCCGCCCGAAATCGCCGCGGCGCAGGCATAGCTACCGGTCTCGATCCGATCCGGAATGATGGTGTGGTCGGCACCATGCAGCCGATCGACGCCCTCCACCACAAGCTTGTCACTGCCGATGCCCTCGATCCGCGCCCCCATCGCTATCAGGCAGGTGGCCAGGTCGCCGATCTCCGGTTCGCGTGCCGCGTTGGCCAGCACCGAACGCCCCTCGGCCAGCGAGGCCGCCATCAGCAGGTTCTCCGTCGCGCCGACCGAAACAAACGGGAACACGATGGTAGCGCCGCGCAGCCGGCCGTCCACCTTGCCGTCGATATAGCCGCTGTCGAGGTTGAAGCGCGCACCCATCTGCTCCAGCCCCTTCAGGTGCAGATCGACCGGACGCGTGCCAATGGCGCAGCCGCCCGGCAGCGACACCCGCGCCTCACCGACCCGCGCCAGCAACGCACCCAGCACCAGCACCGAGGCGCGCATCTTGCGCACGATGTCGTAGGGCGCCTCGGTGCTGGCGATGGCCCCGCCAAGCGACAGGCAGCTTCCGTCGTTGCCGACCGGTTCGACCGCGATGCCGTGCTGCTGCAGAAGCTGGGTCATGGTTCGTATGTCAGCGAGACGCGGCACGTTCGACAGCACCAGCCGCTGGTCAGTCAGCAGGCCCGCGGCCATCAGCGGCAGGGCGGCATTTTTGGCGCCCCCGACATTGATCTCGCCCGCAAGGGGTTGGCCGCCGCGAATTCGAATCCGATCCATTTCTGTCCTTCACATGCGCGGCAGCGCAGTGCCCCGTTGACCCATGTATTTGCCCGCCTTGTCGGCGTAGCTGGTTTCGCACGGCTCATTCCCCTGCAGGAACAGGAACTGGCAGATCCCTTCGTGGGCGTGGATCTTGGCCGGCAGCGGGGTGGTGTTGCTGATCTCGATCGTCACCTGGCCCTCCCATTCGGGTTCCAGCGGGGTGACGTTCACGATGATCCCGCAACGCGCATAGGTCGATTTGCCGAGGCAGATGACCAGCACATCACGGGGTATCCGGAAGTATTCGACGGTGTGACCGAGCGCAAAGCTGTTCGGCGGAATGATGCAGGTGTCGGTCTTGCGGTCGACGAAGCTGGCCGGCGCGAACGCCTTGGGGTCGATCACCGCGGAGTCGATATTGGTGAAGATCTTGAACTCGTCGGCGATGCGGGCGTCGTAGCCGTAGCTGGACAGGCCATAGCTGATGACGCCGTCGCGCTTCTGGGCTTCGACGAACGGTTCGATCATGCGGTGGTCCTGCGCCATCCGGCGGATCCAGCGGTCGGACAGGACGGGCATCGAATCGGCTGGCTCCGGTCAATCAGGGGACGGTCCTCTACCGCGGATTCATGTTGCGCGGCAAACCTCTGTTGTCACAAAACCGGTTCCGGTGCTCGCGGGACCGGCTCGCGCGTCCCGATGCCACAGACATGCACGGATCCGGCGGGCAGACGCGCCGCGAGATCCAGCACATGACGATGGTGCGTGAGCAGGATCACTTGCACGGTGTGACTGATCTCGCGCAGCACCCCCATCGCCGCCACGGCCCGGTCGTCATCGAAGGTTTGCAAGATATCATCGCCAATAAACGGCAACGGCGGCGCCGTCATGGCATGGTCCTCGATCGCGGCGAGGCGAAGCGCCAGAAACAACTGATCGCGCGTCCCCTCCGAAAGCTGGCTGACCGACTGATGCTCGTCTGGGAAATCGCGCTGCAGCAGGCTCAGCCGCGTCACGTTGTCGTCGCTCGGCTCAGTCAATACCTTTGTGTAGACACCCAGGGTCAGCCGCGAAAACAGCTCGCCTATGCGCCGCAACATCGCCGGCTCACTGTCCCGCTCCACCGCGACGAGTGCACGATCCAGCATTTCCGCCGCCAGATGATGCACCAGCGCCTCCTCCAGCACACGCCCGATCGAGGCGACCGCAGCCTGCTGGTCCGCCGCGGCGTCGGTCGCGGCGGTTGCCTCGCGCGCCTGATGCATTTGCTGCGCCAGCGCCGAGGCGCTCGCCGCAGCCGCCTGCGCGGCGGCCAGCGCCTCCTTGCGGCGATGGGAGGCGCCGTCGATACGCCCTGGAATCTCGTCCGCCGAGACCGCGGCAATCTCGCGCCGCAGCTCCGCCAGCGGCCTCAGATCGCCGGCCTCGGTCAGTTTCGCCTCGGCACTCAGCAGGTTGGCGGCATGGTGAGCACGTTCGGCGGCCAGCAGCAGCAGCTGTTCCGCCGTCTCGACCGTGTCCGCGCCAACCACGGACAGAATGCCCGTCAGCCTCGCCTGGTGATTCGCCAGTTCCCGCTCCGCCGAGGCCGCGGCCGTCGCCGCTTGGGCCGACTGCTGCTTCAGCAGGTCGCGCTGCCTCGCCAGTTCCCTCGCCTGTTGCAGCCGCAGGCGCAGTGTCCCGACCAGTTCGAATCGATCGGCATGGTCCAGATCGGGGGCCAGCCGCGCGGCCAGAGCGGCGGCCGACGCTTCAAACTGGGTGATGTCCCGGCCCATGCCGGCGATGCGCCCAGCCAGCGCGGCGAAATCCTTTTGCGCCTGTTCGAGTTCGGCGAGGACCTGCAGCACGTCCTCCGTCACCTGGGGGTCCTCCTCGGCGGGGCGGCCGAGATCGCGCATCGCGTGCGCCCAGTCCTGCTGCCAGTCCGCCAGGTCGGCCACCGCCTGACGCTGTTGGTTCTGCGCCTCGGCCAACGCCTTTTCTGCCGCTTCGCGGCGCGCCTGCAGGGTCGCACGCACCTGTCTGGCCTCCTGCCGGTCCGCCAGCCGTTTGTCCGCCAGGGCAAGCAAGTCGACCAACGACGCGCCAACCGCTTGCGTCAGGACCGCAGCGAGGCGGGCGGCCCAGTCACTGTGTCGCGCCACAAGCTCCATCTCGGCTGCCTGAGCGAGGTCCGACGCCTGGCGGGCGTCGATCACCTTTTCCCGCGCGGCGAGGAAAGTCTGGAGTTCGCGGATTGTCGGCGCCTCACCCAACGGCAAGGCGCTGCAGAGCTGAGACCAGACCCGTTCAGCTGCGCGCTGCCTTTCCTGGGCGACCCGGTGCTGCGTCTCCGCATCCTGAAACCGAGCCTCGGCTTCCGCCACCCGGGCGCGCGCTGCTTGCGCCTCCGCGACGGCCGCGGCCTCCTGCAC
>DASYBP010000631.1:0-2109 GCA_036500715.1 Rhodopila sp. | reverse complement strand
CGCTTCGATCGGAACCTCGTTGCCGCCTGCGTTTGGGCTGATAGCCGACGAGTTCACGTGCGTCGTGCCTACCCCGACGGCGACTTCGTCCTCAGGACGGAAGGAGAAGGTTCCGGTGTGCTTGAACATCAAGGAGACCTGGTAGTCCTGGTACGCCGTCCGGTGATCGGCCCAGGACGTGTTGAGGTAGAAATACCAGCCCTTTGCCGGGCCACCTTCATCGGTTATGCGCTGCAGGATCGACTCATAAATGCCGTAGCGGCCCCTTTGATCTCCCAGATTCTGGTCTGGGACGCCGCCAACGCCCGGGATAACAGCAAGGATGCCCGGGAGGCCACCATCGATGGTCGACGCGTTGTCATACCAGCCACCCAACCTCCAGGTCCCGTACAGGTGTCCCTCCGGCCTCCAGGTCAACTCGACCGGCACCAGCACCCCCGAAGCGGGGGTTGAGCCAGGGACGCCCGGCAGGAAGTAGACGCTGGATTCCGACGTCGTCAGATAATTCGGATTGGCGTCGTAGACGCCGGCCGAAATCTGGACTTCCTTGGTGATGTTGAAGTGGGCGAGACCGGCCCACTGGCTCACCGGCCAGTTATAGATGTAGCCACCCACGATGTTGCCGGGCTGGCCGCCGCAGAAGGTCAGGTTGATGAACTCGCACTGGCCGAAGAAGAAGTCGGAGCCGACTGGAAGACGGCCGCCCTTGAGTTCAAGGCGATCATCGAAAAGCTTCTGCGAGTAGTAGAGTTCGGTCAGGCGCAGAATATTGCCGCGGCCGAAGACTTCGTTGGTCAGCTGCAGGGCCGGAATGCCTGCTTCGGTATTCAGATTGTCGCCGAAGCGGTCGACCAGCGTAAGGCCAACCAAGCCGCCATGGATGCCGGCGAGCTTCGCCATGTCGAATTTGGCCTGGAAAAACAGCTGACCAGCGTTGGCCGCGGTATTCCGGTCTCCGCCCGACAGGTTGCCGACGGATTCGTTACCCAATGTCAGGGCCAGATCGATGCCCTGCTCCTTCAGCTTGGTCCTGCCGAGATCACCGAACAGATACGGCCTTGTCCAGATATCATCGGTCTCGGCATAAGGAACGGGCGCAGCCTTCGTCCAAAGATCGGCCGCATGCGCTCCACCGCCCGACAGAAATAGCAGAGCGATCCCCACGCCGCATGCACGCGCGGCGTTTACACTTATATGCAACATTTTCTCCACTCCAAGCCTCCCCATGCTTTGTCTATTTCTATGGTCACGTCCCCGCCCAAAGCCCTCCAGCCTGGGACGTGCTCGTCATGCCCGATCACCCGTTCTCGTTGGCAACGCGGCCACGCGGCGGCGCGCCCTGCCCTCCCGGCGCAAGTGTGGGTTTCGACGCCGTGCGGGCGACGCCCGCCAGCGCCACCTTGCGCCGCCGACGAGCCTGCAATTGCTGATCCGCCAGCACGCCAATCAGAATCACCGTCCCCATCACCGCGAAGTTCAACGAATTGGGGATGCCCAGGATATTCACGAGGTTCTGCAGCACCTGCAGTAGCGCCGTGCCCAGGACGATGCCGAGAATGGAGCCCTCGCCGCCGCGCAGGCTGCACCCGCCGAGGACGGCAGCCGCAATCGCATAGAGCTCGTAGAAATTGCCGAACGAGCTCGGAGAGACGGAGTTGGTGTAAAACACGAACAACACGGTCGAAACGCCGGCAAGCCCGCCGCTGATGATATAGGCGGTCGCGATCACGAAGTTCGTGCTGATGCCGGAGAAGCGCGCCGCTTCCTCGTTCTTGCCTACGGCATAGAGCCAGCGCCCGTAGACCGAGCGATGCAGCAGCACGCCGAGGATCAGTGCAAGGATGATCAGGAAGATGAAGGTGTTCGGGATGCCCGCGACGTTGCCGGACGCGATGCTGCTCAGCGTGCTGGCCTCGTCACCGTAGCCGAAGCCGCGTGTCGAATCGCTCGTATAGTAGCGGGCAGCGCCGCGATAGATCAACAACCCGCACAACGTCACGATGAACGGCTGCATTTTCAGCCGTGTGATCAGGAAACCCTGGATGGCTCCCAGCGCCAACCCGCCCAGCAGCACCAGCAGCAGCGCGAAGGGCCAATAAATCTCATAAG
>DASYBP010000630.1:0-5840 GCA_036500715.1 Rhodopila sp. | reverse complement strand
GCCACGGTGCTGGTGGCGTTGGCGGCGATCGGCGGCAGTCCGACCAGTACCATCGTCGGGAACGAAACGAATGAGCCGCCGCCGGCGACCGCGTTCATCGTTCCGGCCAGCAGACCCGCCAGAATGAGTAGAAGATAATATACCATTACTCCAAAGGAACATTCCGTTCCAGCTCGGCCAGCCAGGCCGCCGCATTGCCGTCGGAGGGTGCCCGCCAGTCACCCCGCGGCGACAGTGACCCGCCGGCCGAGACTTTCGGACCGTTGGGCATTGCGCTGCGCTTGAACTGGCTGAAGGCGAAGAACCGGGTGAGAAAGACCCCCATCCAGTGGTGGATCTGCCGCAGGTCGTAGCCCACTTGCCGGTCGGCATGGAAGTGCGGCGGCCAGTCTCCATGCGTCGGATCTTCCCAGGCGTGCAGTGCCATGAACGCGATCTTCGACGGTGCGAAGCCGTAACGCAGGGTGTAGAACAGGGTGAAATCCTGCAGTGCGTAGGGGCCGATTTTGGCTTCCGTACTTTGCGGAATCTCGCCCTCGGCGACCGGCACCAGTTCGGGAGAGATTTCCGTTGCCAGGATCGCGTCCAGGGTCCGCAGCACGTCGTCGGCGAAACGTTTTGTGCCGATGATCCAGCGGATCAGGTGCTGGATCAGCGTTTTCGGCACGCCGGAATTGACGTTGTAGTGCGCCATCTGATCGCCGACGCCATAGGTGCACCAACCGAGCGCCAACTCGGACAGGTCGCCGGTGCCGATGACCATACCGCCCAGATGGTTTGCCAATCGGAACAGATAATCGGTGCGCAGGCCGGCCTGCACGTTCTCGAAGGTGATGTCGTAGACCGAGTTCCCGGTCGAATAAGGATGTCCGATATCGGCCAGCATCTGTTTCGCTGCAGGTTTGATATCGAGTTCGGCGGCGGTTACACCGAGCGATTTCATCAGCGCCCAGGCGTTGGATTTGGTGTGATCGGAGGTGGCGAAGCCGGGCAGGGTGTAGGCCAGTATACCGTCGCGTGGCAATCCGAGGAGGTCGAACGCCTGGGCGCAGACCAGCAGCGCCTGGGTGGAGTCCAAGCCGCCGGAAATGCCGACCACCACTTTCCGCAGACCGGTGGCGCGCAACCGCTGCGCCAGGCCGGAGACCTGGATGTTGTAGGTCTCGTAACAATCCTGTTCCAGTCGGGTAACTTCCGCCGGGACGAAGGGAAAGCGCTCGATACGGCGGCAAAATCCAACATCGTCCGCGGGCGGTGTGACCGCGAAAGCGATCCGCCGGAACGGGCGGCGGTGACGGCGGCGATTGGTATCAAACGATCCCATCTGCAGGCGTTCCTGTGCCAGCATGTCGAGGTCGATATCGGCGATCGCTGCCTGGTCCGCCACCGGAAACCGTTCGGTCTCGGCCAAGGTATTGCCATTCTCGAACACCGAGGCCTGGCCATCCCACGCCAGATCGGTGGTCGATTCGCCCGCGCCGGCGGCGGCATACAGGTAGGCCGCGAGGCACCGCGCCGACTGCGACCGGCACAGCAACCGGCGCGTTTCCGCCTTGCCGATGGTGATGTTGCTGGCCGACAGATTTGCCAGCACGGTCGCCCCGGCGACCGCCGCTTCGCCGCTGGGTGGGTTGGGCACCCAAACGTCCTCGCAGATTTCCGCGTGAACGGTCAGGCCGGGGATGTCCTGGGCCTGGAACAGCAGATCGGTGCCGAAGGGACAACTGTGGCCGGCGATGATGATGGTCTCGCCGTCGGTGCCGTCGCCGCTGACGAAATGGCGAGGTTCGTAGAATTCACGGTAGTTCGGCAGGTGGATTTTCGGCACGACGCCGAGGAAGGTTCCGCGATGGATGGCGACCGCGCAATTATATAGCGCGCCGGAATGGCGCAGCGGCGCGCCGGCAAAGATCAGCGGCATCAGGTCGGCGGACCCGGCGATGAGGGTCTCGATCGCGGTTTCCACCGCCGCCAGCAGCGTGGTCTGTTGCAACAGATCGCTGATCGCATAGCCGGATATGCCAAGTTCGGGGAAGACCGCGACGGCTACCGCCTGGTCGTGGCATTGCCGCGCCATCCGCAGGATCGACTGCGCGTTGGTCGCCGGATCGGCCAACGCGGTGCGCGTGGTGCAGGCGGCGACACGGGCGAAGCCGTGACGGTACAGAGATCGGAAGCTCATGGCGGGCCTGGATCGTGGTGGCTGGTAATATGGCCCCGGTCGCGCCGAAGCGCCATTGCGGCTGGATTCAGGCCGACAGTATTTGCACCGAATAAAGCGAGGCATTCCGGTCCCGCGTCAGCAATGTCATGCCTTCGCTGATTGCCTGGGCGATGATCAGATGATCGAACGGGTCTCGATGCTGTTCGCGACGCGGCAGCCTGTTCAACGCGACAAGATGGTCGGAGGTGATACTCAACCACTGCAGCTTGCTGGCAGGGGCCATGTGTCCGACGATCACCTCGATATCCGCTTTCAGCTTGCCAACCCGCTGTTTCACGACGACTTCCCAGAGCGAAACGACACTCACATAGAGGGCCGAACCGGGATCGGCCAACGCACGCCCCGCGGTGGGATCGAGGCGGTCATCGTTCAGCAGCCAGAGCAGGACATGCGTATCCAGCAGCAGCCTCATACGGCGCCGCTCTCCATGATATCGATGATATCAATGTCGGGTTCATCAAAGTCCGGCGCCATCCCAATCTGCCCACGCATGGCGCCGAACGGCACCTTGGACAATCCGGCTTCAAGCACCTGACGCAGGATCTCCCGATGCTCCGCCTCGGCCGACCGCCCATGTGCCGCCGCGCGGGCCTTCAGGCGTGATACCAGTTCGTCGTCGATCCCACGGACAATCAGGCTCGCCATCGCGATCCTCCATATGTTATCAAATTGATAGCATTCGTGTTGGGTAATGTCAACGAAGTCCTGTAGCCGCCCGGCTATCGTCGGGTTTATCAACCGCGCACCGTGTCCAACATCGACCTTCCGGTTACCGACGCATTCCCTGCCCTGCACGGCGCCCTGGCCGAAGGCCGCAATGCCGTGCTGGTCGCGCCGCCCGGTGCCGGCAAAACCACCCTCGTGCCGCTCTCTTTGCTCGACACGCCGTGGCGCGGCGACGGCCGCATCCTGATGCTGGAGCCGCGCCGGCTCGCCACCCGCGCTGCGGCCAGCCGCATGGCGTTCCTGCTTGGTCAGCCGGTCGGCCAGACGATCGGTTACCGCACTCGCCTCGACGGCGCTGGATCGGCCGACACCCGCATCGAGGTGATCACCGAGGGTTTGCTGCTCAGGCGCCTGCAAGCCGATCCGGGCCTGGACGGCGTCGCCGCGGTGATCCTGGACGAAATCCACGAGCGCTCGCTGGAATCCGACCTCGGCCTGGCGCTGTGCCTCGATCTGCAGCGCATGTTGCGGCCGGACCTGCGGCTTCTGGCGATGTCCGCCACTGCCGACGGTGCGCGCCTGTCCGGCCTGATGGACGCCCTGGTCATCGAAAGCGCCGGCCGCACGTTTCCGGTCACGGTCGAGCATCAAACGCGCGACATCGCTCATATCCGGGACCTGCCGGCCGCGGTCGCCCGCGCCATCCGCGGCGCCCTGGCAAGACAACCGGGAGACATTCTGGCCTTTCTGCCCGGCATGGCGGAAATCCGCCGCGTCCAACCGGCCCTGGACGGCTGCGGCGCACTGGTTCTGCCGCTGCACGGCGAACTGCCTCCGGCGGAACAGGATCGGGCGCTGCGCCCGGCCGACATCCGGCGCGTGGTGCTGGCCACCTCGATTGCGGAGACCTCGCTGACTGTCCCCGGTGTGCGAATCGTTGTCGACGGCGGCTGGCGGCGTGCCCCGCGCCTTGACACCGCGACTGGCCTGACCCGGTTGACCACCGTCCGCATTTCCCGTGCCGCCGCCGATCAACGCGCCGGTCGCGCCGGGCGCGAGGCCCCCGGAATGGCGATCCGGGTCTGGTCGCCGGCCCTGCACCGAGGTCTGCCCGCGTTCGACCGGCCGGAAATCCTGGAGGCCGAACTCTCCGGTCTGGTGCTGGAATGCGCTGCCTGGGGAACGCCGCCGGCGGATCTGCGTTTTCAGGACCGCCCGCCGGCCGGAACGCTCGCCGCCGCGGCGGCGCTGCTGAGGGACCTCGGCGCGCTAGATGCGCAGGGCCGCATCACCGACGCGGGCCGCGAAATGGCGCGCATTGGTGCCCATCCCAGGCTGGCGGCAATGATGCTGGCGGCCACCGGCGCTGAACAGGCGGCCCTAGCCGCCGATCTGGCCGCCCTCCTGGAGGAGCGCGACCCACTGCGGTCGCAGGACTCGCCGGCCGATATCGCGGCGCGCCTGGCGGCGATCGCCCACGGGCACCCCGACGCCGATCGAGGTGCGTTGCACCGGATCCGCCAGGCCGCGGAGCAATACCGCCGCCGGCTGCGGATCTCGCGCAACGTCGAGGCCGGCGGGGAACCGGGTCCCCTGTTGGCCGCCGCGTTCCCCGACCGGATTGCCCAGCGACGCGGCGAGCCTGGTTCCTTTCGGCTGTCCGGCGGCGGCAGCGCGCGGCTGCCGTTGACCGACCCGTTGTCCAAGGCCGGCCTGCTGGTCGCCGCATCGCTGGAACTGAAGGCCGCCTCGCGCATCCGGCTTGCCGCTCCGCTCGACCCGGACGCGCTGCCGCCGGTCCTGGCCACGCGGGTCACGGAGCAGGTCGAGGCTGGCTTCGATCCGGTCGCCGGTTCGGTGCTGGCGCGACGGCGCCGGCGTCTCGGCGCGCTAATCCTCTCCGACCGCACGGAACCGGGTGATCCCGCTCAACTCATTGAGGCGCTGGCCGATGCGGTCGCGACCCAGGATCTCCGCCCGCTGCGATGGACCGACGCGACCCGGCAGCTCCAGGCGCGTGTCGCGCTGATGCGTGGGATCGAGCCGGAAGCCGGCTGGCCGGAGCTGGCCGATGCCACCCTGAAAACCTCGGTCCGAGACTGGCTGACACCGCACCTTGCGGGTATCAACCGCCTGGCCGAGGTCGAAAAGCTGGATCTTCAGGCGATTCTGCGCGGGTTGATGCCGTGGAACCTGGCAGGCCGTCTGGACCGCGAGCTGCCGTCGCATCTGGTGCTTGTCTCGGGTAGGGCACCGATCGACTATACCGAGGCGCCGCCGCTGGCCCGCGCCAAGGCGCAGGCGTTTTTCGGCCTGGCGGAAACACCGTCGCTGGCTGGCGGCCGGATTCCGCTCCGGCTGGCACTGCTATCCCCGGCCGGGCGACCGATCGCGGTGACGGCGGACCTTGGCGGCTTCTGGAAAGGGGCCTGGGCCGAGGCGCGGCGAGACATGCGCGGACGCTACCCGAAGCACCGCTGGCCGGAAGACGGTGCGAATCCCGCAGAAAACTGATCGAAAAACAAATCCGGCAATTCTTGTGACAATCCGCATCGCATGCCATCTGATTTGTGAACTGCGCCGTACCGTCGGAGAATTCGTCCTCATCATGGCAGTCGTCTCATCGCGGACCCGGCCGAGCCCCTTGTTCTGGCAGAAGTTCTTCCAGGACGTGTTCTTGTGTGCAACGCTGCTTGTCACCGCCTGCTCGCCGCAGGCCGCGAGCGCGCGCGCCGCGCCGGAAAGTCTCTCGCCACTGGTCAAGCAGGTGCTTCCGGCGGTGGTGAACATTGCCGTGACCGAAACCGTCTCGGGCGGCGACATGCTGAGCGAACTGCCGCCGGAATTGCGCGACACGCCACTGGGCCGCGAATTCCGCCGCCGCTTCGGCAACCGCCATGAGCAGGTGGCTGGCGCCGGGTCGGGCTTCATCATCGATCCGGCCGGGATT
>DASYBP010000629.1:0-4166 GCA_036500715.1 Rhodopila sp. | reverse complement strand
CGACAACCAACTGCGCGGCATCTTGAAGACTTTTGGCCTGGTCATTGGCAAGTGCGGTCACGGCCAAATCGGGCAACGGGCGCAGGAGCTGGCCGAGGGGCATCCGGGCATCGATTGCGTTGTCACCTCCATGGTGGCGGTCTGCCCGGGGCTCCCCTGGCGCGCCCGCTCGACACGATAAAGCAGGGGTCTTTCCGAACATGAACGAACCAGAGCGGCGTAGCGCGATGCGTTGTGGCGCTGTGTCCGGGCTTCAGCGAAGCCCCATTGAAGCCCCTGGCCTCGGGCAATACACCGGTTAGCCGGCTAACGACCCATAAAGCGCTGATTCTATTGGTGGAGCCGAGGGGAATCGAACCCCTGACCTCCTGAATGCCATTCAGGCGCTCTCCCAACTGAGCTACGGCCCCGACCGGTGAGGCACGGGGTATAGCTACGTGCAACTGGCGGATCAAGGGCAAGTCCGCGGCTAAGCGCCCGAGCCTCTTGCCGCGCGGGCGACCGGCAGCGTCATCCGGGTCCAGTCGCATTCCGGCGTAGTAGAGCACGCGCTGCGGTGCTTGATCTTCGGACGCGCCCTTGCCGACACGGCCTAGCCACCGCTTCCAAATATTTCGGCAAATCGTTCCTATTGATACAGATTTCACCAAGATCCCTGTCCGCATCGACAAAATTGTGAATTTGTCCGACCCTGCGAACGATGAGAGCATCGTACGCACAGGCATCCGCCCATACCAGATCCATGGCGCGCTGACGTGGCGAATTGATCCAATGTAATGGCAAACAGGCAGGCCGGGGCCCTTGAGCTGGCTGCGATCCCTCCGCGATTCTTTGGCTGCCGAGCGCACCGGGTACGCTCAGACGGCGGTTGTCCTTATTGTTGTTGGCTGTGCGCTCGTCCTGGACGCGATCGCTGCCGGACCGTTCGACGAAGCGCGGACCTTTGGGTTCGCGATGTACCAGAAAATGTTGCCGCCGCATCGGACCGGGGCGCGGACCGTCGTCGTGGAGATCGACAACGAGTCGATCCGGCGGTTTGGACAGTGGCCGTGGCCGCGCGATCTGCTTGCCGCCCTGCTGACCGCAACGCAGGGCGCGAGCGCGGTCGGCTTTGACGTGCTGATGCCGGACCCGGACCGGTTCTCGCCCGGCGATCTGATCAGCCGTCTGCACATTACGGCGCCGGCCCTGCGGGATGCGCTGCTGGCCTTGCCGCAGTCGGACGAGGCGCTGGCAACGGCGCTGCAAAAACAGCCGACCGTGCTGGCGATGACACTTGATGACGACCGGCCCAACGCGGCGGTCAACCTGGATCCCGTGCGCCAGCAGGGCGATTTCGACGTCGGCGCGCTGGTATACAGCGACCGGGCGGTGTGGCCGCTGCCGATCCTGGCCGGGGCGGCCGGCGGCGTCGGTATCGTGTCGGCACCGTCGGGCCTGGCCGGCGAGATCGAATTGGTGCCCGCCGCGGCCGAGGTCCGCGGTACTATCTTGCCCGGCTTCGCGACCGAGTTGATACGCGTCGCCAGGGGTTCCGGCTCGATTGTCCTCAAGGCTCCGTACGGTGTTCCGTCAGCAATTTCCATCGATGCACTGACATTTCGCGTCGACCCGTCGGGCGAGGTCGCGATTCGTCGGTCCTGGGCATCTGACCGTGGTCGCCGCGCACCGGCTGCTGGATCCGGGAGCCGAGCGGCCGGTGCTACGTGGAAAGATCGTCGTTATCGGCGTGAGCGCGACCGGGATTGGTCAGACCATTCGGACTCCACTGGGCGAGCACGAATCCAGTCCGGCGATCCAGGCGGAAACCATTGAAAGCATACTGGCTGGCGATGTCCTGTGGCGGCCGTTCTGGGCGAAGCCCGCCGAACGCGCCGCCGGGGTCTTGCTGGGTCTGGCCGGGGGCTTGCTGTTGGGACGGGTGCGCCACCGGACCTATCTCGCCGCGTTCGCCGGCGCATCGCTGTTGCTGCCAAGTGTCCCGGTTTGGGCGTTTCGCCAACAGGGGCTGCTGCTCGACTGGGTTTTTCCAAGTTTCTGCCTCGGCGTATGCGCTCTGGCAGCATCCACCGCGCGGGTTGGCGTCGAAGTGGCGGCATGGCGGCGGCATGAGGCAGAACTGGCCATCGAGCGGGCTCGGCGGGCCGTGCTGAAGCGCGAAGTCGCGTTACGTGGCGAGGCTGGCTCGCTGCGTCAGAGCCTGGCTTTCGCGGTCGACGCCGCACAGTTGGGAGTCTGGGACGCTGATCTGCTCGATGGCTCCTGGCGCCATTCCGCGCGTTTCGACGCGATCCTCGGCCTGAACACTTCGCCGTCAGGCTGGAGTCCGGATATCGTGCTGAATCGCGTGGTGCCAGCGGATCGCGCGTCGGCACAGCGCAGCCTGATCGAGGGCAAGGCGTCCGGCCCGCTGCAACTGGAGTGCGGCATTCGACGCTCGGATGGAAGCATCGGCTACATCCACATCCATGGCCGATTCTGGATGGACGCTGAGGGCGTGCCCAACTGGGTCGCAGGCGTGGTGGCTGAAATCAGCACGCAGCGGGAACTGGAACTGCGTCTGCGGCAGGGCGAGAAAAATGCAGGCTGTGGGACTGTTGACAGGCGGCGTCGCCCACAATTTCAACAACCTGCTGACCGTCGTGCTGGGCAATCTGGAGCTGGCCTGCCGCGCGGTCGATGCGGCCAGTCGAACCGGCCACTTGCTTCGCAATGCCATGGTAGCGGCGCAAAAGAGCGCCGACATCGCGCGCCAGCTTCTGGCTTTCGCACGCGTGCAGCCGTTGAACCCGAAGCCGGTTGATGTTGCCGCGTTGCCCAAAGGCACTCTTCCGCTGCTGCGCAACGCGCTGCCGCGGTCGGTGCAGCTGGATCTGGAAATGGCCTCGGATCTTGGCCCTGTCAGGATCGATCCAGCGGATTTCGAATTGACCCTGTTGAATCTGGCGATGAACGCACGCGACGCGATGGCGGGCGTCGGACATCTCGCTCTGCACGCCCGCAAGCTGCCGGCGGGGGAGATGCGGCTAGGCCTGAATGGCGAATTCCTGCTGCTTGAAGTGTTGGATGACGGAGAAGGCATGTCGCCGGAGACGGTGTCGAGCGTCTTCGAGCCATTCTTCACCACGAAACGGATCGGCGAAGGCGCGGGCCTCGGACTAAGCCAGGTGCACGGGTTCGCCCACCAGTCGGGCGGCGCGGTCGAAATCGACGGCGCGCCGGGGCGCGGCACCTGTGTGCGGCCGTATCTGCCGTTGGCGAAACAAAATCCCCGCCCAGCCGAAACGCGCCAGAAGGAAGTGTCGTCGTGAAATCGCATCGCACCCGTCGCAGCCTCTTTTGCGGCCTGTTGCTGACATTGTGCTGCAGGTCCGCACCTGGTCAGGAGGCTGTCATTGGCTACGTCAAGTCGGCTGAGGGGATCGTGACGATAACCCACGGACAACAGACCACCGAGGCAACACCAGGCGCTCCGGTCCACGAGGGCGATACATTGCGGACCTTCTGGACGGCCGCCTGGGCGTGACCTTCAAGGACGACATACGCATCTCACTGGGTCCGTCCTGCGGCGCGACAATCCCCGATTCGTATTCAGTCCGGCCGAACAACATTATGGCTTCGTGCTGCGGTTGCTGGCCGGAACCATGCAGTATTTGTCTGGACTGACTGCCAAGCTGGCGCCCGACGCCATGAAAGTCGACACCCCGACTGCCGCGATCGGCGTCCGCGGAACGCGGTTCCTGGTGCGCGCGGAGCCCTGAGCGATGTGGACGCGGATCATGGCGCTGTGCCTCACGGTCGCTCTGAGCGCCTGCGGCCTGCCCCCGAACGTGGTCGTGCTGGTCCCGGACGAGGCCGGCTCGGTCGGCGAGATCTCGGTCGCGCACGCCAAGACGGATGAACTCTCGGTTCCCTATAGCGCCGAGGCTACGGATGCCGGGACGAGCCTCGGCCGGGTTTTCAGGACCGACGAGAAAACCGTGGATGCCGCATTTGCCGGTGCGCTGGCCGATACGCCGCGAAAGCCGGCTAACTTCGTGATATTTTTTGTCAGCGGAAAAACTGAGCTAGACGCGCGGTCGGCGGGTACACTGAACGCCGCGATCAAGGCGGGCGCTCAGTACCCCGTTCCCCGATATCGGCGTGGTCGGCCATTCGGATTCCGT
>DASYBP010000628.1:0-8043 GCA_036500715.1 Rhodopila sp. | reverse complement strand
AGGCGGCAACCCGGTTCGCCATTTCGCACCCGGCGATGGGGGCCATCCTGGTCGGCATGGCCACGGTCGAGCAGTTCCAGGCCAGTCTGGCCGCCGTCCAGAAGGGTCCGCTGCCGGAAGCCGCGCTGAGCCGCTGCAGTGCGTTGATCGCCAGCTTCTCGGGACAGCAACGGTAACCGGCTTGCTGAAACCACGCCTTGGAATATCTACCAGGCAACTGGGACATCATCGGTCAGTTCATGTATCCGGCCGGCGCCTATCAGCGTCTGATCGGATTGGTTCGTTCGAGCCTGCTGGACATTGCTCCGATCCGGCCGCGCCGCTTTCCACTCGCTGCCCTACCGGAGGCGATGGAGGCTTCGGCGACCGCGGGCAACCTGCAATGCGTCGTGGTCCAGCCCTGATCCGTCATTCGGCGAAAGGCGATCCATCAGTGTGGTGGTCGCCGCCGCCGGCATGGTGTAGCAATCGTGCTGCAATCGCGAAGTCCACGCTTGCCGGATGATCGCCCAGGAGAGCTTTGGATGCCGAAGATCATACCCGTTGCCGTTTTTGACTGCGTCGTTTTCGGTGCCACCGGGGATCTGACTCTGCGAAAATTGCTGCCGGCGTTGTATTACCGCTTCCGCGACGGCCAGATGGTCGCCGAATCACGGATTATCGGCGCCGCAAGGTCGCACCTGTCCGATGAGGAATACCAGGAACGCGCCGCAAAGGCACTGGCAAAGCATGTTGCGCCCGCTGACCAAGACCCGGCAACGGTACGCCGGTTCCTGGGGCAGTTGCGGTACGTCTCGATTGATGCGACGGCACCTGGCGCCGACTGGAGTCGCTTCGACAGTGTTCTGGACGAGGCCCGCGTGCGGGTATTCTATCTCGCCACCTCGCCCGACCTGTATGGCCCGATCTGCGAGGCGCTTGGTGCCAATGGAATGGTCACCGAACGCTCACGTGTCGTGCTGGAAAAACCGATCGGACACGACGCCGAATCGGCCCACGAGGTCATCGAGGACGTGGGAAAGGTCTTTTCCGAAGCCCAGACCTTCCGCATCGACCATTATCTGGGCAAGGAGACGGTGCAGAACCTGATGGCGCTGCGCTTCGCGAACACCATTTTCGAGCGGCTGTGGACGGCAGACGTGATCGACCATGTGCAGATCACGGTCGCCGAAACGGTCGGCCTGGAAGGTCGCGGCGGCTATTACGACAAGTCGGGCGCGATGCGCGACATGGTGCAGAACCACATGTTGCAACTGCTGTGTCTGATTGGGATGGACCCGCCGGTGTCGCTGGCCGCCGATCGCGTGCGCGACGAAAAGCTGAAGGTGCTGCGGGCGCTGAAGCCGATGGATCCGCATGAGGTCGCCACGCTGACCGTGCGGGGCCAGTACACGCAGGGCGCGATCGACGGCAAGCCGGTGCCGGGCTACCTGGCGGATCTGGGTTCGGATGAACCGTCAGGCACCGAGAGTTTCGTCGCATTGAAGGCCGAGATCCGCACCTGGCGCTGGGCGGGGGTGCCGTTCTATCTGCGCACCGGCAAGCGGCTGCCGGCCAAAGTTTCGGAAATCGTGATCCAGTTCCGCGCCACGCCGTTTTCGATCTTCCCGCCGGATGCCGCGCAATGGCGGCCAAACACGCTTATCATCCGCCTGCAACCCGAGGAAGGAATGCGACTGGAGATGATGACCAAGGACCCCGGACCCGGCGGGCTCAGGCTGTCGCCAACCGGCCTTGACATCAGCTTCGAGAAGACTTTCGGAAAGCGCTTTCCTGACGCCTACGAACGGCTGCTGATGGACACGGTGCGCGGCGATCCGACCTTGTTCATGCGCCGCGACGAGGTGGAGGCGGCGTGGGCCTGGGTCGAGCCGATCCTGGAGGCGTGGGCGGCTCGGCCCGAACATCCTCGCCCCTATCCGGCGGGAAGCTGGGGTCCGACAGCCGCGATCGCGTTGATCGAGCGGGATGGCCGCACCTGGCACGAGGAGGAGGTGGAGTAGGTCGTTGGTTTGCCTTGGTTGGTGCTATGAAGCCGTATGACCGCATCTGCAATACGCGCCGGCACCCGCGGCTCGCCCTTGGCATTGGTGCAAACGCGCAGCTTCCTCCGGCTGCTTGGGCAGGGCCAGGAAGTGGTCATCGCCACCTCGGGCGATGCGGTGCAGGACCGTCCGCTGGCGGACATTGGCGGCAAGGGGCTGTTTGCCAAGGAAATCCACGAAGCCCTGCTGGATGGCCGCGTCGATTGCGCTGTTCACAGCCTGAAGGATCTGGAAACCGAGCTTCCGCCGGGTATCATCCTGGGGTGCGTGCTGGCGCGGGAGGACGCTCGCGACGTTCTTATTCTGGGGGATACCTGCGGCATTCCGGAGGAGGCCGATCCGCTGGCCGCGCTGCCCCATGGGGCGCTTGTCGGCACGTCTTCGGTCCGCCGACAGGCGCAACTGCTGCACGCCAGGCCCGACCTGCGGATCGTTACGCTTCGCGGCAACGTGCAGACCAGGCTGAGGAAGCTGGGCGACGGCGCATGCCAGGCCAGTCTGCTCGCGCTTGCCGGTCTGCGTCGGCTGGGCATGGAGGTGCCTCGCGCCGCTGTCCTCGACCCAGAAACGATGCTGCCAGCGGCGGGACAGGGTATCGTCGGCATTACTGTTCGAGCCGGCGATACTGGCCTGCTTGATCTCCTCGGCAAGATCGAGGATCCGACGTCGCGCGCCGTCGGCACAGCCGAACGCGCTGTATTGGGCGCACTCGACGGTTCTTGCCGGACGCCGATCGGGGCGCATGCCCGTCTGCTTTCCGATGGACGCCTGACCGTCACCGGAATGGTCGCCCGAGCGGACGGATCGTTTCTGCTGAGACGTACGGCGAGCGGCGCCGCGACGGATGCCAGCCGGCTGGGCGCGGACCTGGGTGCCAGCCTGCGCGTGGATGCCCCGACCGACCTGTTTGGTTGACCGCAAGCGGGCGTTGCCGATTTCGCGGAGGCAGCGGGATTATTCGGACCGCGTCCTTTCGGTCGTTGCGCTGGCTGCCGCGGCCTCCGGTCCAAGCCGATGCCTGGCAACCAAGAAACGAGCGTGCCATCAAATCTTCACACGTCCGCTGCTGGCAGGGTCATGGCGGGCATGGCAGTGTTCCTGCTGAGGTGGCTGTATCGACCGCACACGCCGAATCGCCACAGCAGGCGTTCCTTCGATTTGGGGTGGGAAACTTAGTGATGAGCACTGTCACCGAGGCCTCCCGGTCGACTGCGGCTGGGCCAAAATCAGTCCAGGACTACATCGACGAGCGGCCGGTCTGGCCGGACGGAACCAATCTGAAATCTGCCCCGATGACCGCGATGCAATGGCGCATCTGGTCGCTCGCCGCGGCGGGAAAATTCTTTGAAGGCTTTGTGGTGTTCATGACCGGCGTGGCGCTGCCGCTGATCGTCCGGGAATTCCATATCGGCGCCGCGGAGAAGGGCATCGTCAGCGCCGCAAGCCTGGCGGGCATCCTGGTGGGCGCGGTACTTTTGGGCGGGCTGTCTGACTATTTCGGCCGCAAACGGATGTTCATTGCCGAGATGATCATCTTTTGCGCCTTCCTGGCGTTGCTGCTGCTTTGCGGGAATTTCCTCTCCGTCGCGATCTGCCTCTTCGGCCTCGGCATGGCACTCGGTTGCGACTATCCAACCGCACACATGATCATCTCGGAGAGCATTCCGAGTCTCGCCCGGGGCAAACTGGTTCTCGGCGCCTTCGCCTTCCAGGCCGTCGGCGCGTTGGCCGGCACCGGCGTGGGCTGCCTTGTGCTGACGCTGGTCCCTGATCTCAGCGCCTGGCGCTGGATGTTCGCCACGGCGCTCGTCCCCGCGATCCTGGTGACAATCGGGCGGTTCTTCATCACCGAAAGCGCGAACTGGCTGTCGGCGCGCGGGCAGCATGAGAAAGCCGAGAGCGAGGTCACCAAGCTTCTCGTTCGTACGCCGCAGTATCCGTCGAGTATCAGCGTGACGCGGGGTAGCGGGGGCGTCGCGCAGGCCAAACCGTCCTTCGGGGCCTTGTTCGAGGGCCACAATCTGCGTGCCACGATTTTCGCGTCGGTTCCCTGGTTCCTGCAGGATCTCGGCACCTACGGGATCGGTATCTTCACGCCAACGATCCTGGCAGCAGCACTGGGGGGTGGATCGGATCACATTCGCAGCGTCAGCGACCTGATCGCCGATGGCCTCCTGGCCGCCAAAGGCGCGGCGCTGATTACAGCGTTGCTGATCGTCGGCATCGCCTTCGCGGTCGTGCTGGCCGACAGATTGGGGCGGATCAGACTCCAGATCGGCGGCTTCATCGGGTGCGCGGTTGGGTTGCTGCTGGCCTCCTTCTCGATCGACTTCGAGGGGTCGACGAAGATCTTCCTTATTTTCGCCGGTTTCATGCTGTTCAACTTCATGACCAATATTGGGCCAAATGCGCAGACCTATCTGCTTGCGGGCGAGGTCTTCCCGACGGCGGTACGCGGGATGGGGGCTGGGTTCGCCGCGGCTTTCGCCAAGATCGGTGCGGTGGCGACCGCGTTCCTGTTTCCGATCCTGCTGGACGCGATCGGGACCCGAGCGCTGCTGTATGGGCTGGTGGTCACCTCGATCCTGGGCGCCATCGTGACGTGGATGTACCGGATCGAGACGACGGGCGTTAATCTTGACGAGATTGGGCATTGAGTCGGGAGCCTAGTATCGCGCATCAGAGAAGCGCGATACGTCGCACTTGGTTTGAAGTGGCCGATTCACGCGGGAATCATGATCGCTGCGCGACTCATGCTTCACCGCGATCGGACACCAGGGGCAGCGACGATCAGCAAGGCGGGGGAGTGCGCTCATGATCCGCCGTGCGGGCAAACCCAATCGCCTGGCGACCAGGTTCCCGGCGCTTTGCGTTCTGTCGCTTTGGCTTCTGTCGCTTTGGCTTCAGGCGGGGCCAGCACTGGCGGGCGAGATCGTCTTGAAGGAGACCGGATCGACGTTGCTTTTTCCGCTGTTCGAGCTTTGGGTTCCTGCCTACGCCGCCACAAAGCCCGGTATAAAGGTTACGATCACCGGGACCAACTCCAATGAGGGCATCGAGGCGGCGATCGCAGGAACCGCGCAGATCGGCGCTTCGGATGCCTACATGTCCGATGAGGAAGCAGAACGGAACCGGCAGATCATCAGTGTTCCGCTGGCGATTTCGGCGCAGACCGTCAATTACAACATTCCGGGCCAAAGCGGTGGCGCATTGCAGCTTGACGGACCAAGTCTGGCCGGCATCTATGCGGGCAGGATCCGCCAGTGGAATGACCGCGCGATTGCCGCGCTGAATCCAGGGATGCCCCTGCCGCAGCATGAAATCATTCCGGTCCGCCGCGAGGACGCCTCGGGCGACACGTTCGTGTTCACGCAGTTCCTCGATTTTTCGACGCAACGATGGGAAGACGACATTGGCTACGGCCTGACGATAGAGTGGCCAACCGTGCCGGGCGAACTTGGTGCGACCGGCAACGACGGGATGGTGAAAACCCTGGCTCGGACGCCGTATTCAGTCGGGTATGTAGGCGTCAGCTTCGGCCGCGATATTGGTAAAGCCGGCCTCGGAACAGCATTGCTGAAGAATCAGAGCGGGAAATTCGTTTTGCCGACGGCGGAGACGGTCAGTGCGGCCGCCGCTACGCTCGATCCGCGCACACCTCCGGATGAGAGGCTCAGCCTGGTCGATGCGCCCGGCGATCAATCCTATCCGCTGGTAAACTACGAATACGCTCTGGTATCGGTGAAGCAACCCGATCCCGACACCGCGGCGGGGCTTCGGAGCTTTCTGCTCTGGACGATCGCCGTGGATGGGGGCAATGCCGCCAAGTATATGGATGCCGTGGGGTTCATCGCGCTGCCGGATTTCATCCGGGCGATGAGCGAGAAGCAAATTGGGCGGATCAAGTAATGCGATCGGTCGGGTTCGCGTTCGCATTCCGCTTCCGTGAGGCTCACCTGCGATGAACCTGCCGCGGTGGGCGGCGGATTGCGCCGGACATTGTGGAGTCATTCGCCGGCCTGCCTGCCCGATGAGATTTAGGCCCGATGAGATTTAGGCCCGATGAGATTTAGGTAGGTGTCAGCCGATGCATCATTTTCGCTGCCGCGGCCTGGTAAAGTTCCCCGATGAACTCTCGCCCATGCTCGCGTTCGAGGCGGCGGATGGTGAAATGCCCCTGTGCCACTCGTTCGAAATGGTCCATGAAGATCATGTTCAGCGTGGCCCCGCCCAATGCCCCCAACACCGGAACGCCCCCTGCCACAAAGCGCTCTGACCATACGAGGCCAAAACGAGACGCGATCTCGGAAACCATACGCGTGACCACTGGTGCCGACGCGTCGAGGACCGTGCGTTCCACCAAGCCTGCGACCAGTTCCGAAGTCAGTTTATTCAACGTCCTGCGGGCGACGTAATAACCGATGATCGCACCGGCGTCGGCTTTGCGGTTCCCCAGCGCGAAGACCTGAAGGCAGGCAAGCCGTGGTTCCAGCGACTGCAAATCCTCGCCATGGTGGCGGGCGATGTCGACAATGGCACGCAACATCAGCGTCGTCGTCAGCGGCAATTCAATCGGCAGCGCTGCGGCACCGAACAACCCGCCCACGCCGCCAGTAAGTCCGGTCAGCGTCTTGGGCAGCCAAGGTGAAGGCTCGAACGCCTCTTGTTCCTGGGATTCGATCGCGACTGTCAGACACTGCAGGATCGCCTTACGCAGCGCGCCCTGTAAGGTGCTGTTCAAGGCCGGGATTGCATTGAGCGCACCATCGAGCGGCTTGCCTGCCATGTTGGCGAGACGAATAGCCAGCCGCGGCTGCTCCAGCAACCCGACGGCACGCTCCAGCTCGCGGTGCTTGGCAGGTGAAAGCGTCATGTCCTGCGCAGCAGCGGCCGGATGCCGTTCAGACTTGCCAGAATCGCCGACCCGTTGCTCAGCACCGCGGTGACAGCAGGAGACATCAGCCCGCCTGGCAGCGCGAATCCAAGTGCGAGAGTGTTCAGTAATGCGACGATCGCATAATTCTGCTTGATCAGGCCGACCGCACCGCGCGAGACCTCGATCGCCTGCACCAGCTTCCACAGCGAATCTTCCATCAGCACGACATGCGCCGATTCATGCGTGACCTCGGGGCCGTGACGCATGGCGATGCCGACATCGGAATAAGTGAGCGCGACCGAGTCGTTGATGCCGTCACCAACCATCGCGACGACATTTCCCTCGCTCTGCAACTGCGCGATGACCTCGGCCTTAGCGGCTGGCATCATGTCGGCAAATTGCCGCGTGAGGCCTATACGCCCGGCGACGGCGGCGGCCACCGTGGCATTATCGCCGGTCAGCATAACGGTGTTTCGGATGCCCATGTCATGCAGCGCCTGCACGACATCGCGGCTCTCCGGCCGGATCTTGTCGGCGTAGGGGATCAGGCCGGCGAGCTTGCCGTCAACCGCCATGTAAAGACAGGAGTAGCCCCGCTCATCGAGCGCCGTACGGTCGCACACGGCTTGCTCGACGCGAATCCCGCTGCCGCGCACGAAGCGCTCGCTGCCAAGATGGACGTAGTTGCCGTTGATCTGGCCTTGCACGCCCAACCCGACCTTGTAGTCCGGCGCGTCGCAAAGCGGGACGCTGATGCCGCGGGTTCGGGCGCGGGCGCGAAGGGCCTCGGCAACGGGGTGTTGCAGGCGGCTTTCCGCCCCAACCGCAAGACCAAGCAGATGATCGGCCGAGAGGCGGTTCTGGTAGGTGAGAATGTCGATGACTTCCGGTGCGCCAAGCGTCAGCGTGCCGGTCTTGTCGAAGACGATTGTATCGACCTGCGCCAGACGCTCCATATGGCTCCCGCTTTTTATGATGATACCGGAACGGGCAGCCTGTGTCATCGAGGCCAACACGCTGGTCGGTGCGGCCACGCGAATGCCGGTACCGTAGTCGATGATCACCAGCGACAGGAAGCGTTGGAAATCGGCGGTGACAGCGGCGGTGCCGACGGCCAGGCCA
>DASYBP010000627.1:0-2545 GCA_036500715.1 Rhodopila sp. | reverse complement strand
AACAGCCCATCGGTGCCGGTCAGCATTGCCTTGATCAGCCGCCCGGAGTGGGTTCCGCCATGAAACGACAACGGCAGATTCAGCACGTGCCGAAAATACCGCCCCATCGACTTTATCCGATGTCGATGCGCCAGGCGCTCGGTCTGCAGGGCGACCGCAATGTTGCTGACGATGCCGCCGATGCCGACGGCAACCCAGATCCCCAGCAACATGGCCGCCGTATGCCACATCTCGTTCTGCGGCATTTTGTCGGACCGCGACAGCAGGTTTACCACCCGGCCAAACAGCACCGGGTCAAGAAACTGCAACCCCGCGACCATGAGATTTGCAAAAGCCAGGAAACCCGCAATCCGGATGTCCCGGCCGAGGAGGCCGAGCACGCGGCCGTAAGTCTTTATGAATCGCATCTGCCTGTCCCCAGGGAGACTGACACGTCTCCGTCTGTGTTCGCGCGGGAACATGCGCGTCAGGTGTGGCATGAAAGCGGCAAACGGACTAAAACCTTCGCAATTCACGGCAGGGTGATCACCAGGATCATATCGCGATCGTCCAAATCGGAACGGCGCGGCGCAGGCTCGCGCTGCGCGGCGGCAGGCTCGGTCTGCGAAAGTTTTCGCTCCGGCGATGACCCCCGACATTTACCGGATATCAACCGCAATCAGTTCGAATGCCGACTGTCTTCGGCATCAGGCGGCAACCATGGCTTACCAGGCAGATCAGATTCAGCAGGCGGTTGCCGCGACGATCCGAGACGAGGTGGGCGACCTGCGAACCTTCGTGGATCGCCGCATCGCCGAAATCCACGCCACAGTGAAATTGGTCGACTACAGCGAACTCAACTTGTCAGGGTAGCTTTCGGAGATCCGCCAGCAGATCGCCAGCGTCGTCGCCTCGCCGACGGTGGCGACCCACAACAGCGGAATGGAACTTGAAGCGGTGGTCCAGGCGACCGAGGCCGCGGCCAACTGGATCATGGAGGCCGCCGAAGCGATTGGTGACTGGTTGCGCGTCGGCAACACTGATCCCGCATCGCTGGAAGCGGTCAAGGAGAAGGTCAACGCCATCTTTGAGGCCTGCTCGTTCCAGGATGTCACCGGTCAGGGATCCGGATCTAGCACCTGCAGCAGGTCGAAAACATGCTGACAGACATGGCGCCCGGCGAAGATGGGGCGCCACAAGCTGAATGGTTCGTCGTCCACGCACCTTACAACGGCGCCGGACTGCTGACGCCGGAGCAAGCCCTGGCTAATCCGGATCTCGGACAGGACGCCGTCGATTCCCTCTTTGACTAGGAACCAATGCCGATCGTGGCCCCGATTTTCCTTCCGTTGCGTTAAGATCTGGTCACCCGGCAGCAACCCCGTTGCATTGTCGTGTGGTTGCGGTATGTCCGCCGCCCGACGGGGACTGCCCAATGGGGACTACAGGGGAACGCAAAGTGGCTACTGGCGTCCAGGACGCACCGGGTCAGCCGGCGCTGATCGAAATTGACGGTTTGACCAAACACTTCGGCGGATTTACCGCGGTCGACAACGTGTCCTTCCAGGTGCACCGCGGCGAGGTACTGGGATTCCTCGGCCCGAACGGCGCCGGAAAGTCGACGACCATGCGGATGTTGGCCGCATTTATGATCCCCACCGCCGGGACCGCGCGTATTCAGGGCCACGATGTCCAGACCGACAGCGTTGCGGCTCGGCGGGTGCTTGGCTTCCTGCCCGAAGGCGCACCGACCTATCCCGAAATGTCGGTGGAGGGTTTCCTCCGCTTCTGTGCCCGGATTCGCGGATATTCCGGCGCCGAACTGGCAGACCGTGTCGACCACGCCCTCGGACTGACAACCCTGCAAGGCGTGCGGCTGCAGCCGGTCGAGACTCTGTCGAAAGGCTTCAAACGCCGGGTCGGGCTGGCCCAGGCGCTGCTGCACGACCCGCCGGTGCTGGTGCTGGATGAACCGACCGATGGTCTCGACCCCAACCAGAAGCACGAGGTTCGCGGCTTGATCCAGCAAATGGCGCCGGCAAAGGCTATCATCATTTCGACCCACATCCTCGAGGAGGTGGATGCCGTCTGCTCGCGCGCCATCGTCATCGCCGCCGGCCGGATTGTCGCCGATGGGACCCCAGGGGAACTGGAGGCCAAACATCCCTCCGGACGTCTGGAGGAGGTATTCCGGATGCTGACCGTGGAGGCCATGGCGTGAGCGCTATCTTAACCGTCGCCAACCGGGAACTGCATGCCTATTTCGCTACCCCCGTCGCCACCGTCTTCATTGTTATTTTTCTGGTCCTGCAAGGCGCGTTGACCTTTAACCTCGGCCAGTTCTTCGACCGCGGGATCGCCGACCTCAATCCGTTCTTCACCTTTATCCCGTGGGTCTTCCTGCTGCTGATCCCCGCCATCACCATGCGCCTTTGGGCAGAGGAACGGCGCCTTGGGACGATCGAACTGTTGCTGACGCTGCCCCTGACCCAAGGTCAGGCGGTGTTAGGAAAATTCCTCGCCGCGTGGGCGTTCTGCGCCATCGCGCTGTTGCTGACGTTTCCGT
>DASYBP010000626.1:0-7428 GCA_036500715.1 Rhodopila sp. | reverse complement strand
GTATAGACTTCACGGCCGATTTTTCCGCAGGTGGCGGCGAGCAGACCGAGCAGGAGGATGTTCTCGGCGAGGTGGTCACCGATGGCGCGCGACGGAACTGTCATGGAGCCGAAACCCAGCAGGCGGCCGACTTCCTGCTGGATTGGCGGGCCGTCGCCGCCGAGGAAGGCGAACGTCCCTGCCCCGCCACCCAGCATGGCGACGAACAGCCGCGGCGCGGCCTGACGGAAGCGCTCGGTGTGGCGAATAAGCTCGTCGATCCAAACCGCCACCTTGTAGCCGAAGGTGGCGGGAACCGCGTGTTGGCCGTGGGTGCGGCCGGCGATCGGCATTTCGGCTGATCGTTCCGCGAGGTCGGCCATGGCGGCGAGGATCTCTCCGACCTGGCGCAAGAAAATGGTGTGGGCTTGGCGGAGGACCAGCAGGTCGCCCGTCTGAGTGATGTTCTGCGTCGTGGCGCCCCAGTGGACCCAGCCGCCATGCGGCTCGCCGACCACGCGGGCAAGCTCCCAGACCAGCGGGACGAGAGTATGGCCGGTGCGGGCGAAGCCTTGGTCGATCCGGGTGCGGTCCAGGTTTTCCAGCCGGGCGGCTTTGGCAATGGCCTCGGCGGCGGCGTGGGGGATGAGATCGCGTTCCGCCTGCGCGCGGGCAAGTGCGACCTCGACATCGAGCCAGGCCTGCCAACGGTTTTCCAGGCGATAGAGGGCGCGGATGCCGGGATCGGACACGCGCGTTGAGGTGGGAAGTGTGTCGCCCATAATTCGGGGTTCCGGGGTTTCCTTTCCGGGAGGATCGCAGCCGGGCCAATGCCCGGCAAGTCATCCAGCGATCATTCACCAGCGGGGGGCCGCCGCCCACGGCCACACGCTGTATACGGCCATGTGCCAAACAACAACAAATCTTGGGGAACCCACATGACCGAAACAACAGGCGGCTGCCTGTGCGGGCAGTTTCGTTATAGCGCCACCGGCGAGACCGCGTTCAGCGCCATCTGCCACTGCCGCCAATTGCCAGCGCTTCACCGAGACACTGGTTTCCTACTGGTTCAAGCGGGGACACCACCTGGACCCGTGCGATACGAGGCCTCGGCTGAAGGGGCAGGAGTTGGGCGGAAAGCGGACGTGGAAAAGTCGTAGCACTTCCTTTCGCCGCCGGCCCGAGACGGGCAACGCGTCCAGGGGCTGCCCGTCAGCATCTTGGGCGCGTGGCTGAAACGGCACTTCGCAAGGCGAATTCACGAGGGGCGGTCGAAGAAGCTTGACGACATCGGCTGGGCCCGTCCTTGCGACTCGGGCACAACGACCATGCCGGCTTATGCCCATTGGTGTCTTTTCGTCTTGATTGAGAGCAGGCCTGCCGCTGCACGGTGAGGTCCTGGTCGAGCGTGGAAACGCGTGCGTAGCCGCAGGACGCCATTTTGTTCCGAGAGGGTCTAGACCCGGGGACGATAACGTCTCAAAATGCCGTAAGCAACCCTATTGGGGCGTGAAAAGTGTCTCATGCCGTCGCCTCCATGGGGTGCACTCCAACAAGGCAATGACCGCTTGGGGTGGGGAGCTGCCGTAACCCGCCGGCGCGACCGAACGACTGCTCTGCGCCCATGGCGGCCATCCAGTCGAGCCGGGCGGCGTCTGCGAAGCGGACGGGCCAGGAAGAGAGGCTCGCGGCGGGGTTGGGTGGTTTGGCGACGGCCCGCTATCCGTAGATGAGTTCGGGTATCGGACTTCCGGCTCAGGCTGATCTGGTGCGCAGCCGGCCCTCGTAATCACGCTTGCCGAGCGGAACGCCCCGCGATCGCAGGATGTCGTAGGCCGTAACGGCGTGAAAATGAAAGTTCGGCAGCGAGAACGAGAGGATGAAGGTTTCCGACGTGAAGGCGAGCCTGCGCGGGCCAATCTGAAGGTCCAGGTCCTTGTCCGCCCATTCGTTGACCTCGGCGGGAGTGAACGCCTCCAGTGCATTCTCCGCCTTGCCGATCATGGCCTGCAGGTCGGCGAAGGGGACCGGTCCGACCAGGGCGGGCGGGGCGAACTCGCCGCTTTTCAGGGCCTCCACTCCCCAAACGGAATGATGCCACGCCGCTTCGATTTGAAAGTGGAAAGGTGCCATGTCGTCGAACAGGCGCGCGTTTACAAAGCTATCGGGATCAACACTTGTCTCTGCGCAATGCGTGGCTGCCCGGTCAAGAAAGCCTGCGATGGCTCTCACAGTCTGCAGAAAGGTTGGCACGCTAAGGTCGTAAAGTGGTGTCACCATCGGCTTCCCTCACGTCAAGCGGCTCGCATTTCCGCTTTTCAGCATGTGCCCGAACAGCCGCAACGGCAAGAACTAGGGCGAAAGCGGCTGCTGTGCGTCGCTGGCCATCAATTGCGCGTCCGTCTCACCGAACGTGCGCTGTGTCTCACTGATTGTGCGTCGGATGCCCGCTTCCGTCTCAGCCAATGTGCGCCGGAAACGGCGCTCCATTGCGCGTCGGAACGTTTATTATCGCGCGGCGCTACACCTAACCTAGGGTCGTGAGTTTCCGCTTGAGACGACGCGGACACAGGCTCCCAGACTAACGTCAGGGGTTCACAGCCTCGACCTGTGGCGTGGTGAAAGGCTCGGTGCGATGGACCGCGTTGTCCTCATACAATCGCGCAACATCCGCGTCATCCAGGTTCAGCAATCGTGACAGGATGTCGCTGGTATCCTGCCCGATCGAAGGCGCACCACGCCACACCCGCCCAGGGGTCAGCGACATCTTTGGCACCACACCATACACCCGGATGGGCACCCCGGACTGGTGGTCCAGTACCGGCACCGTCATGTCCCGTGAATTGTAGTGCTCATCCTCATACTGGTCGCGCATGTTGAAGACCCGCGCGCAGCCTACTTGCACCTTGTTCAACTCGGTCTCGACCTCCAGTGCCGGGCGCAGTTCGCAGTAATCGCGCAACCGACGGTCGAATTCCCGCCCGTTCTCCGAATGGACCGCGGCGGCGTCCTTCGAAACCGTCGCGAAATTGTACGCGGCCGGATCGAGCCCCAGGAACGCCGCCAATCGGCTCACCATCGGATCACCCAGAGCGCCGATATAGACCCAGCCGTCTCCGCACTTGAATGTGTCATACGGCTGGAAATACGGTGGACGGTTGCCGGTGTGACCGTACACGCCGCCTTGCCCGGTATAGAACGGCATACAGTTGCCCATGGTCTGCGCCACCGCCTCGAACTGCGCCAGATCGACAACCTGGCCGCGCCCAGTCTTGTTCACCTCCCACAGCGCCATCATGGTCGCGGCCCAGCCAGTCAGCGCGGTGATATAATCGCCAGTGAACACCTTGGCCCGCTGAGGCGGGCCGCTCGGATCGCCGGTCACGTTCATCATGCCGCCATAGGCCTGAGCCAGCGCGTCGTAACCCGGCCGCCCGAGATACTCCTGCTTGCCGTACTGCCCGTAGGTGCTGACCCGGACGACGACCAGGCGAGGATTGATCGCCAGCGCAAGTTCGGCCGTCAGCCCTGCCCGTTCCAGCGTGCCAGGCGCCGAGGACTCCATCCAGACATCAGAAATCTTCCACAGCGCCATCAGCAGCTCGGCGCCGCGCGGGTTCCGCAGGTCGATGCCCATCGACAGTTTGTTCTTTCCCACCTCGGCCTCATCGCAACCATGCTCCCGGGGACCGCGGGTCAGCAGCGGTGCGATGAAACGGAACGTGTCGCCGCCCGGCCGTTCGACGTGGATCACCTCCGCGCCGAATTCCGCGAGCTTGGTACCGATATAAGGTTGCGCCACCAGCACGCCGGTGCCGACCGCGCGGATGCCTTCCAAAGGCCCGAATTTCGGCATCAGGACGGGTGCAGGCGGCCGTTCCAGCCGCTTGACCCAGTCCGGCAGGTTGTCGCGAATGTCGGCGATCTTGTCTTCGTGCTTCAGTATCCTGGGATCGTGCGCCATTCCCCGCATCTCTTTTTGTCAAGATTGTTGTTAATTCAACTTCCCGTACTCGAACTGTTATAGCAACCCTCGAGTTTTTCCCCGCTCCTCGATCAGCAACCGCCGCTCACGCGTAGAGACGCCGGGCAGTTCACCCCGGATGGAAGCCGGCTTTGTCGGGCATACGGAGGTCAGATCCATCCCGGGGGCCCGGCGAGGCAGGCCAGGGATGCGGCGCGGATCAGTCCGCGATTACTCGGCGCGGATCATGCCGCGATGGCTGGGCGCGTCGATGAATGCCAGCACTTCGGCAACCAGCGGATCGCTGCCGAACCTGGCGCGGGTGGCTTCCAGGCGGTGAGCGAATACGCCTTCCCTGCTATAGAGTGCCTTGAAGGCGATATGCAGCCGATGGATCGCCGCCTTGTCGAAGCCGCGCCGGCGCAGGCCGATGACGTTGAGCGCGGCCAAGCGGGCGCGGTTGCCGATGACGCTGCCGAACGGGATCACGTCCGCCTCAACACCCGAGACCCCGCCGATCATTGCCGCTCGGCCGATGCGAACGAACTGATGGATCGCCGCGGCGCCGCCGACCACCGCGTGCTCGCCGATGCTGACATGGCCGCCCATTACCGCATTGTTCGCAACTATAACGTTAGTGCCGATCTGACAGTCATGCGCGACGTGGACGACCGCCATCAGCGTGCAATCGGCGCCGATGCGGGTAACGCCGATGCCGGTGGCCGTGCCGCGGTGTATCGTGCAGTGCTCCCGTACTTGTGTGCGCGCGCCAATTTCGCAGCCGGTGGGCTCGTTCCGGTATTTCATGTCCTGTGGCGCGAGACCCACGGTACAGAAGGGAAACAATTGTGCGGCCTCGCCAATCCGGGTGTGCCCTTCAACAACCACGTGCGACACCAGTTTCGCGCCGGCCTCGATGGTGACATTCGGGCCGACCGTGCAGAATGGCCCGATGTCAACGCCAGGTCCTAGTTCGGCGCCGTGCGCCACGATCGCGGTGGGGTGAATGGCGGCGCGATCGGTCGTGTGCAGGCGGATGTCCGTCATCGAATCCATGGCATTCCGTTCCGAAGCTTCAATTTTGGCGGCAGGATCGCAGCGAAACTATGGGCGCCCGTGCGGGCCACCAACTCAATCATTGTTGCCCGATGTTTCCGCCACCCTTCAGTAACACTCTGTTTCGCTTGGCATTTCAGCGTTACTAAGGCAGCATTGTGGCGGCTGGCCAGTGGATCGGCGTGATCTGCCCGACCGAGGCGGTCATTCAGGGGGCGCGGCGCGATCCATAATCATGGCGGAGTAGGTGGCTTCCGCGACGGCGACCCCGTCGACCCGGGCGATGGAATGGAACCTCCAGACATTGCCGCGGCTGCGTTCCTTGACGATGTGGATACGCAACTGATCGCCGGGAACGACGGGGCGGCGAAACTTCGCGCCCTCGATCGACATAAAGTAGACGAGCTTGCCGGCGGCGTCGGGTCCGAGGCTCTCGACCACCAGTACGGCGGCGGTCTGCGCCATACTTTCAATGATCAGCACGCCGGGCATGACCGGATGGTTCGGGAAATGACCGGCGAAAAAGCTTTCGTTGACCGACACGTTCTTGACGCCGACGGCGGAGGTGTTCAGCACGACATCGACGATCCGGTCCAGCATCAAAAACGGGTAACGATGCGGGATGGCGCGCATGATGCGCTGGATGTCGATCAACTCGATGGTCTTCCCCGGCTCAGGCGACTGGGTTGCGGTCTCGTCCATGCTGATCAATCCACATCGTGGTTGGGTTTCGGCTCGCGCGCGGCCTTTCGCGCCGGTATTCCGCCGTCACGAACCCAGCGCCGCAGTGTCGCCAGTTCCTTGAAAAATGCCTTCACGGGCTGGGCGGGTGAGCCGACCATGTCCGCGCGCGGCGGCACGTCCGTCATGACGCCCGCTTGAGCACCTATACGCGCGCCGGTCCCGATCCGCAGATGGTCCGCGAGGCCCGCCTGCCCGGCCAGAACCACGTGATCCTCAAGCACTGTCGAGCCGGAGATGCCTGCCTGCCCACAGATCACGCAAGCCCGGCCGATCTGAACGTTGTGTCCGATCTGCACGAGGTTATCGATTCGCGTGCCGGCGCCGATTACCGTGTCTTCCAGGGCGCCGCGGTCCACCGTGGTATTGGCGCCAATTTCGACATCATCCTCGATAACAACGCGGCCCACTTGCGGGACGCTGCTGAGGCCCTCTGGTGTGATGGCGAAGCCGAACCCGTCCTGACCCACCCGGGCGCCGGGATAGATGTGGACCCGGTCACCGATCAGCGCGTGGGATAGCGATGCATGCGGGCCGATTCGCGCGTCACGGCCGATCGCTACGCCGTCGCCGACCACGGCCAGCGCCCCGATACGGCCGTGGGCGCCGATCACCACGTTCTCACCGATGACCGCGAGCGGGCCGATTTCGGCGCTGGGGTCGATCCGCGCCGAGACGGCAACGACGGCCGAGGGATGGATACCGGGGGTGACCGGCGGCGGGGGATGGAACAGCGCTGCCACGCGCGCCCAGGCGACGAGAGGATCCTCAGCCACAATCGCCACTGCGGTTTCCGGCACTTTGTCCTGCATGTCCGGGTGGACGATGACGGCCGCGGCCCGGGTGACGGCCAGCGCCGCCAGGTGTTTGCGGTTGTTGAGGCAAAAGGTGACGTCGTTTGCCGTCGCGGCGGCCAGCGGGGCGACAGCATGCAGCAGCAGCCGGCGCGGGGGCGCCTCGGCCCCCTGTCCCTCGATCGCGGCCGCATCGACCACCGCGGCAAGCGTATGCGGCCCGGTCCGGCGAAAGAAGCGAGGATCGCCCGCCAGTGCCGAGCGGTCCCCGCCAAGCGGCACGCGGCGGGCGGCCATGGCTAGTGTTTCTGATTAGGCTTGGCTGGCGTGGCTGCCGCCGTAGCCGCCGCCGGTGTCGCTCCGTCGGGAGCTGGCGCGGCGGCCGGTGTCGCTCCCGCCGGGGGGGCCATCGCAAGCGGGGACACGCCGTCGGGGGGCACAACGACGCTGGGCAGCGCCTTGTTCAGCACCTCCACCACTGCGGGGGTGAGGTCGAAATCGGCTGTGGTGCCCAAGATCTGGGCGCGGTTCAGCACCAGGTTGATGCCGCGGGACAACGCAACCTGCTGCGCCACCGTCTCCATGGTGCGGTTGATCTGCATCATGACGTATTGGCCGGCTTCCTGGATGATGCGGTTACGCTCGCCGAAACGGCGCTGCGCCTCGGTTGCGCGGTCCTGGATTTCCTTTTCCTTGGCCCGGACTTGCTCCGGGGACAGCTTGGCGCGTTCGGTGGCGAAGGCCTGCCCCAATTCGCGTAGTGCTGTCTGCTCCTTCTGCGCGTCCTCATTCAGCTTCTGGCCGCGTGCGTTCAGCTCCTTATACGCCGCCTGATAGGCGGTGGAGACCTTCAATACGTCCGGCACCGACAGGATGCCGACAATGGCCGCCGGT
>DASYBP010000625.1:0-18764 GCA_036500715.1 Rhodopila sp. | reverse complement strand
CGATACTCTCGCGTGGCGGAGCGCCGTGGGCCAGGGGGTTATCGAACGAAGTATGGAACGACAACCGCGCTCGGCCGTCATCCTTGCTGTCATGAACCCGGATCAGCAAAACCTCGTCCGGCTGCTGCTCCGAGAAGTAATACCAGCGGTGCTCGGGGTTGAACTCCACCCGCGACGTTTCGCCCCGGACATGCTTATACACCAGGTCGGCGGCGATCAGATCATCATTGGTGAAGCTTCTGGCATCGCACAGCGCAAGCGGTGAATCGAGCACCGGCCCGCGAATCGGCCGCCACACGTTGACCACGCCGAACCGATGCTTCAGCAACTCGTCCGCGTCCGCGCCCATATGGTCACGCACGCGCCGCGGGGCGGAGTTGACGGTGTGGTCATTGTGCACCTGACGAGACGGTGTCGGTCCGCCAGCCACGCCCGCATTTCGCACGACGTGGTCGAACACAAAGACCCGTGACGCTCCCAGTTGCGCCTTCAGCAGGCGCTCCACCTCGGGGTAATAGACGCTTTTTATCTCGTCCGGGGAGTAGAAGTCGGCGACCCGGCTTGGCGCACGCACCAATGCGAACCCGTTCCGGTCGAGCGTGAACTCCGCTTCGCGGCCACGGGCATCCTCTATCCGCACCTCGTGCGGATCATCGATGCCGTTATAGGCGGGATAGGCGGGCTCTCCGGGCGGTGGTTCACCCACATAGCGCACCGGCTTTTCGGCGCCGCGCACCAGGTAGTGCAGCGTCGCGGTAACGTGCTTTGATGGCACAGTGACATCGAGTGGCATCACAGGCGTCCTTCATGACGGGTTTCAGATCACACATTCGCGCCGCCCAGTCCCTTGCCAGCTTAAGGTCCTCCGCAAGCTTGGGGTCGTTCAAAAGCCACGGAGGATCGGCAAGCTGTCCGGTGGACCGAGATCGACACTTGCCAAAAGTGTTCTACGATATGGCGAGGGAGTCAATCCCGTACCACGTTCAAATGGAGTATGACATAATCCACGCTGTCACAGCGTATAAACTATCTCGTTGACTGCCGTCGCGGCGCGCGGTCAGGATCCCTTTCGCCGACCTGGCGGAGCCAACAGCCCGACCGCTCGGAATAGTCAGCCGACCGGGAGCGACTCCGTAACGCGCCGGCGATACGACGCCGCCGGATGGTCATCCTGCAAATACGCATGTCCGTGCGCGGATAGTTTCTCTCGTAACGTACCCGGCAGATAGTCCTTTTTGAAAGCACCACGCCGCTGCAGTTCCGGAATCACCAGGTCGACCAGATCCGCAAAGCTGTCGGGCGTGACCGCATAGGACACGTTGAAACCATCTACCCCGGTGTCGCGCGCAAGCGCCTGCAACTCATCGGCAATCTGCTCCGGCGATCCCACCAGCAGCAGCGACGGGCCGCCAATGCCGGAGGCTTCGGCGAGTTCGCGCACCGTCCAAACCTTAGAAGGATCAGCCGTCGTCAACCCTTCTACCATCGACTGAACTGCATCGTTCTTGACGTAGCGGATCGGCTCATCGAGCTCGTAACTGGAGAAATCGATGCCCGACCAGCCGGAGAGCAGCGCCAGCGCCCCCTCGGTCGACACATAGCTTCGGTACTCCCGCTCCTTTGCACGCGCCGCCGCCTCGGTCCGATCAACGATGATGCACACACCCAGAAAAATCTGAATATCGTTGGGGTTACGGCCGTATTGGCGGGCACGCGCGCGGATGTCGGCCACCCGCGGGGCGATCACTTTGCGTGAGGGCCCACCAAGGAACACGCCCTCCGCGTGGCGGGCGGCGAAGTCGCGGCCCTTTGCCGACGTCCCGGCCTGAAACAAAAAGGGTGTGCGCTGTGGCGACGGTTCACTCAGGTGCACCGCATCGATACGGTGATACTCCCCTTCGAACTTCACGCGATGGACCTTGCTGGGATCCGCGAACACACCACGCGCCCTGTCGCGCGCGACCGCGCCATCCTCCCAACTGCCTTCCCACAGGCTATAGACCACGTTCATGTATTCCTCGGCGATGTCGTAGCGCCGGTCGTGCCCAGTCTGCTGCGCGAGCCCCGCACCCTTCGCCGCACTGTCGAGATAGCCGGTCACGACATTCCAGCCAAAGCGTCCCTTGCTCAGATGGTCGAGGGTCGAAGCGCGGCGTGCGAACGGATACGGCGGCTCGAAGGACAGCGTGCAGGTCACGGCAAAGCCAAGATTCTCCGTGACCGCCGCCATCGCCGGCACCAGCACGGCGGGGTCATTCAGCGGTACCTGGGTGGCGTTGCGGATCGCCGCGTCAGGCGTGCCACCATAGACATCATACAGTCCCAACACATCGGCAATGAACAGTGCGTCGACTTTGCCGCGCTCGAGAAGCTTCGCCAGGTCGGTCCAATAGTCGAGATCCTTGTAGCTGGCGGACCGGTCGCTCGGATGCCGCCACAGCCCGGGCGACAGATGGCCTGGGCAGTTCATGTCGAACGCATTGATCAACAGTTGCCGGGTCATGGTCGCCTCCTGGATTGTTGGTCAGCCGGAAACACCGCGCCGGGCGGGACCGGCGCCGGCCAGGCGTTGCAGTTGCTGCGATTCCGCTCGTTGGGTCTCGTCGCGTAGCAGCGACCAGATCTCATGGCGTAGCCGCGCGAACTCAGGCGAGGCCCGCAGATCTTCCTCATTTGCGCGGCTGGCGAACGGAATGGCAATGATCTGCTTGATCCGGCCCGGGCGGGAAGTCATCACCGCCACGCGCTGGCCGAGATACACCGCCTCGTCGATGCTATGGGTGATAAAGACGACGGTCTTTCCCGCGGCTTCCCAGATCCGTAGCAACTCCTCCTGCAGGGTCTCCCGCGTTTGCGCGTCGAGCGCCGCGAACGGCTCATCCATCAGCAGCACGCCCGGATCGTACGCCAGGCTGCGAGCGATCGCCACCCGCTGCTTCATACCGCCGGAGAGCTCGTGCGGGTATCGGTCCTCAAAGCCGGAAAGTCCGACCATCGCCAGGAAATGCCGCGCCCGCTCCACGCGCTCGCGCTTCGGCACGCCCTTGGCCTCGAGGCCGAACTCGACATTTCTCGTCGCGGTCCGCCACGGAAATAGCGCGTACTGCTGAAACACCAGACCACGGTCCAGCGCCGGCCCCGCGATCGGCTTGCCATCAATCAGGATACGGCCGGCCGAGGGCGACGTCAGCCCGCCGAGCAGATCGAGAAGCGTCGATTTTCCGCAACCGCTTGGTCCGACGATCACCAGGAATTCCCCGGCCTTCACATCGAGATTGATCCTCTCCAGCGCCAGCAGCCCACCCCGGCCGGGACCGGTCATTACGGTGAAACTCTTACTGACACTCTGGATCTGAATGGCGCTGCTCAATCCTTTGGTCCCTTCCAATCGGTTGCCGGGCGGCTATGCGGTGGCGAACGGATTGAATGCGTTGGTGAAGAAATCCGTCGGTTTGTGCTTACCACGCGGAACTATGTCGGCATCCTCGACAAGTTTCAGCCAGAACGCCAGATCGTCGGCATTGTTGAGGCCGTGTGGCGCCCACCGCAGATGGCTGTAATCGTCCTTGCCCTCACGGTTGTAGAGATCGGGCAGGTATTGCTTGTCCAGATGGCCTCGTTCGAGACCGATCTTGATCGGCTCAGCCGGATTGGCGTTGGCATAGTCTGCTGCTTCGGCTATCGATGCGACGTAGCCGCGCACCGCATCGGGATGGTCGCCGATGAATTTGTCAGTCGCCATCGTCCCGCCACGGGTGATGAAGCGGCCGGCGATGTCCGAGACGGAGAACAACTGGCGAAAGCCGCCCTTGCGCTGCAACTGAATGTCAAGCGGCGAATAGGCGATGATCGCCTCGACCCCACCGGCCTTCAGCACCTGTTCCAGTTGTGCTTCCGGCACCGGCACAATCGCCACGTCGTCCTTCGTCACGCCGCGCTTCCTTAGCCAATCGAGCGCAAACCACACACCGGAGAAACTGGGAAACTGCGTGCCGATCCGCTTTCCCTTCAAATCCTGTGGCGTCCGAATCGGTCCATCGGCCAGCACCACCAATCCATCGCCGTGATTCAGCGGACTGAAAGGCAGTGTGGAAGAAACGATCTCCTTGGCCTTTAGCCCCTTGTCATAGACGTTGATGAAGTAGGCGTAGTCGGCGAAGGGCGCGAGGTCCAGCGCGCCGGTATCAAGCCCGACCGTGTATTGGTCCCATGGGACCACCGCACGCTCGATGCGGACACCGTTCCTGGTAAAGATGCCTTTAGCGTCGGCCAGCTCGATCAGTTCGAAGCCAACCGACCAGCCAAAATCGATCGGCGGAAAGAACACGCGCAGCGTCTTGAGGTCGCCGGCGCCGGCCTTGGGAATGCCTGGCAGACCCAGCGCAGCCCCGCTCGCGCCGGCCAGGCCGGCCAGCGCCGCGCGCCGCGAAATCACAGTATTTCGCTGCTCAGTCATGGTGTTTTCCTTTTCCGTGGGGGCGGCCCGTGGGGGGCGGCTCGTGTGCCGGTTGCCTAGGCGGGGATGCCCTGCTTCCATGCGGTCAATCGTCGCTCCAGCAGGATCAGCAGCCAGTTGGCGGCAATGCCCAGCAACGCCAGCACGATGACGCCGACATAGAGCAGGTGGATGCTCATCAGATATTGCGCATTGACAATAAGATAGCCGAGGCCGCTGCTGGCGCCGACCATCTCCGAAACCACCAGCATCAGAAACGAGTACGTGGCGGCCAGCCGCATCCCGGTGATGATCGAAGGGACCGCCGACGGGAACACCACCTTGACGAACATCGACACCGGCCGCAGCCCGACGGAGCGCGCATATTTGACCAGCGCGGGATCGACATAGGTCACGCCATTGACGGTGCCAAGCAGAATAGGCCAGACAACCACCCAGTAGATAATCGCAACATTGGTCAGGTAGCCGATCCCGAAGAACATAATGAACACCGGGAACAGCGACACCGGATTGGTCTGTCGCAGCAATTGCAGCAGCGGATTGAGGATTCTCTCCAGCGGTCGGTACCAGCCCAGCAGTATCCCCAGCGGAATCGCGGTGATGACGCCCAACGCGAAGCCGCCGCAGGCACGCTCCAGACTGATCAGGATCTGCGGCAGCAATTTGCCCGCCGCGGCATACTCGACACCGCGTACGATCACCTCGGAGAACGGCGGCAAGAAGGTCCGGTTGATCAGGTTGAGCCGCGGCGCGAACTCCCACGCCAGAAGAAAAGCAAGGATAGCTATAGATTTTTCGATGACCGGCAGTAGCCGGGCCCACAGGCCGCTGGAAACCGGCAACGAAGGCGCCGCGGCAAACCCCACCGCGACAGACTGATCAGTTGACGCCGACGACATGGCGGTTGTCCTTCCGATGTGGCACGACGTTGGCTCGGTGATTCCAGTTCAAACCACGCCCTAGGTGGAGTCAATACCATATTTAGCTTTCTTGTCACGTGATAATAGGTCGAGCCCAACCTGCTGGGTCTAACCTGCTCGGGCAAGGGCCAATCGGGCGATGGATCCCCTGCAATCCGCGCACGAGCACTGGCACCAACAGCCCACGTGGATAAAACACGCTTTGCGAACGTTATTACATTCCGTTCTCCAGCGCAAACGGCTCTTGAACCGGAGTGACGAACCGGCGCATATCAGAAGCACTCTGGAAGCAGTTTTGCGAGGATCAGGAATGGCGGTCGAAAGCGAATAGCGGGTGCGTGACCCTGTCATTCGTCCATGAGCAATGCAAGCGACGCCCTGCGATTGCCCAAGATGTTCGCAACGGACGAAACTTCCCACCAAACGCCGGCCGCTCCCACGGCGCCCCGGTCCCCTCATCCGCCCAGGTGACTGATGAGCAATGACACGGTGGCGGGCCCCGCCGCCACCGACAAGACCGCCCCCGAAAACCTGAGGCAACGCGTCTTCGCCGGCGGCGTCCACCTGATCGGACGCCAGCTCATCTCCATGGGTCTCAGCGTAGTCGGACTGCTGGTGATCACCCGTATGATCGGGCCCGCCGCTTACGGCCCCTACGTCGCCGCGCTGGGCATCTGCCAATACGCGCAAAACCTGGGACAGGCTGGGATCGGCGTCTACCTGATCCGCACCCCGCGTGAGGCGACGCGGCACACCTTTGACGTCGCGACGACGCTCCTGCTGATCTCAGCCGTCGGCCTGGTCGCCATTCTGGAAACCAGCCTCGGACTGATCACGCGTTGGATCCCGCTGCCCGGTTTGGCCCCCTTGCTGGCGGTCATGCTGGTTTCGGTCGTGTTCCAGAGCCTTGCGGTCGGCGCCAGCGCGCGGCTGGAGCGTTCGCTGAACTTCCGCGGCGTCGCGATGATCGAGCTTTCCGGCCAGTTCATCTACTACGGCCTCGCCCTGGCGCTGGTGTTCGCCGGACTTGGCGTCTGGTCACTGGCCACCGGATGGTGCCTGCAGCAAGTGTTTCTCTGCCTGGCGTTTCACACCGCCGCGCGATACCGGCCCCGGCTGGCCTGGGATACCACCATCGTCCGCTCGATCCTGGGCTACACGCTGGGCTACGCCGCGTCAGAGTGGCCGTGGCAACTGCGCAGCCTGGTCAACCCGCTCATCGTCGGCCACTTCCTGCCGGCCGAGGCGGTCGGCCAGGTCGGTCTCGCGATCCGACTGCTGGAGTTATTGTCATTCAGCAAGACGGTCGCCTACCGCTTGTCCATCGCCGTGCTGGCGAGGCTGCAGCACGAGCCCGCCAGGCTGGTCGAGGCCGCGACCGATGGCATGCGATTGCAAACCCTCGCCCTCGGCCCCGCACTGATCGGCTTCAGTTGGTTCGGCGGCATCCTGGTGGCGCTGACCTTCGGCGCCCGCTGGGACCCGGTGATGCAGCTCTATCCCTACCTGGCACTCGCCTACCTGACCAATGCACAGTTCAACCTTCATGCCTCGATCCTTTACGTGCTCCACCGGAACCGGGCAGTGGCCTGCTTCCACATCGCCCATATCGTGCTGTTCGCGGGCGCGGCCTCGGCCCTGGTCGATCGTTTCGGCCTCGTCGGCTATGGCTACGCTGAATTGGCCGGTCTGCTGAGCTATCCGATCCTCCACCGGTCGGTGCACCGCGCGATCGGCTCGCTGGACTACCGCATCTCCACGCTCTGGTGGGTCGGCATCGCAATCGGGCTGTTCTGGCGCCAACTCGGGCCGTGGGCGATCGCGCCGCCAGTGGCCGCGTTGCTATGTCCGCCATCGTTGCGGCAACTCCACACTCTGTTCGCCGGCAGGCTCCGCCGTCGCGCCTGACTTCTTCACCGATCCGCCAGCGGCGCCTGCCGCAACTGCGAATAGACCGCCGCCTGCTCTGGACGTTCCGTCGTCCAGTCCGCCTGCAGGTTGCCATTCGGCATTTGCCCGGGAAAATGGCCCCACTCCCACCAATCGGTGCCAACCGGCTGGCCGCCCGGCGGAACATGCAGGCCATCCGGTCCAGACCCGTTCAGATACGGCACGAGCGTGGCCGCCCACGCCTTGGACTGCTCGCTCGCCATCGACGAACCCATCTCGCCCACGAAGATCGGCGCCCGGTTCTCGTTGTAGATCCAGCCCCAGTTCTCATTCATGCGCTTGATCAGGGCCGCTCCACTGCTCACCTTCTGTCCGCTGATCTCACCGGGATACTCGTGCACCGAGTAAACCAGTTTGTTCGGCACGCTCAGCGTCACCGCAACCGTATGGACGCCACGGCAGTCGCTGTTCGGCGGCTCGACAATGATCAGCTTGTGCGGATCAACCGTCAGCACCGCGTTGCCGACCCGGGTGTACATCGCGGCGATGTCGCGGTTGGACCCGCCACCCCAGACACTCATGCCCCGCCAGTCGAGCGGTTCATTTCGCAGGTCATAGCCGATGATCGTCTCGTTGCCGACGAAGTGGCGGGCGACGAACGCCCAGTCCGCGAGGAACTTTGCATCGGTGACGGTGCCAGGGTTGCCGCCGCCGTCGGTATCGTCGGAGCCGCCGCCCAGGTCGTACCACAGCCCGTTCTTCTGCTGCGCGCCCCAATTGTCACGCTCGCCGTGCCCAGGTTCGTTGGTGTGATTGTCCAGCACCAGCCGCAGCCCTGCCTTGGCCGCCGCGTCCGCCATACGGTCTATCAGCACCAGGTCCTTCTCCTTGGTCGCATTGACCCAGGAATGGCGGACACAGTTGAAGCCCATCCCGGCGATCAGTTCCGTTTGCCGCTCCAGCGGAACATCCTCGACCACCTGGTTCCAGCCGATACAGGCCAGCCTGACCGGGCGGCCCTGCTGATCGATGATCTGATTTCCCCTGGTGCTGAGATCCCCCGGCGGCAGCAGGGTCGGCGCCGCCGCGCCAGTGCACACCGCCGGCGCCAGCACCACGGCGCCGGCCATTAAACTCCGGAACTGCCGCATCGGACCCGCTTCCCTCACCTCCCGCCGGGACCTGTGGCGCCACCGGCGTTTCAGACGCCGAAGCGATGAAACCACGTCAGCGTCCGCCGCCATGCATCCTCGGCGTCCGCCTGCCGATAGCTGGGACGGTAATCGGCGTGAAACCCGTGCGGCGCATCGGGATACACCACAATCTCGATGATCTTGTGCGCCGCCTTCGCCTTTGCCTCCGCTTGCCGAACCATATCGAGCGGGATGCCTTGGTCCTGGCCGCCGTACAGGCCCAGCAGCGGGCACTCGATCCGCCCAGCGATGTCCAGAGCGGTTTGCGGCTGGATCGCCGAGGGTTCGCCACCCAGCGGACCATAGAACGCGACCGCCGCCCTCAGGCGCGGATTATGCGCCGCATACAACCAGGTCTGCCGCCCGCCGCGACAGAACCCTATCACGCCCAGCCGGCTCGCGCTGCCGCCGTGCCGTTCCGCCCAGCCGGCAGTGGCATCCAGATCGGCCATATACTGTGCGTCAGGCGCCTTCAGGATCACGTCGCCCAGGATTTGCTTCACATCGGTCATCTTCGAGAGGTCACCGATGCGGGCGTAGTATTCGGTCGCCACCGCGAGGCAGCCAGCCTTCGCCAGGCGGCGGCAGACATCCCTGATATACTCGTGGACCCCGAAGATCTCCTCGTTCACCAGCACAATGGGAAATGCCCCGCCGCGACCGGGCTTGGCATAGTAGGCCGGCAGGTTGCCATCGCTGGTCGGGATCTCCGCCGAACCGTCCTCGATCCCGGTCAGGTCGGTATGGATCGCCTGCGCCTCGATCCGCTGCGTGGCCAAGGTGAAGCCGCTGATCAGCCCGGTCATCAGCATCCCCCGCCGGGCGAGCGGATAGCTTCGAAGGCCCTCGGCCTCGGTCACATCGCCCATGTCCCCTCCACAGATCGCCGTTTCAGATCTGTTTCATCGCCGTCCGCAGGTTGTCGTCCAGCTTTGCCAGGAACGCCTGCGTGGTCATCCACGGCTGATCCGGTCCGATCAGGATCGACAGGTCGCGAGTCATATGCCCCGCCTCGACCGTCTCGACGCAGACCTTTTCCAGCGTCTCCGCGAACCCGGTGACGTCCGGCGTGTCATCGAACTTGCCGCGATAGATCAGGCCGCGGGTCCAGGCGAAGATCGACGCGATCGGGTTGGTCGACGTCTCCTTGCCCTGCTGGTGCTGGCGGAAATGCCGTGTGACAGTGCCGTGCGCGGCCTCGGCCTCCACCTTCGTCCCGTCCGGGCTCAGCAACACCGACGTCATCAGCCCCAGCGAGCCGAACCCCTGCGCCACGGTATCTGACTGCACGTCGCCATCGTAGTTCTTGCAGGCCCACACATAGTCGCCGTTCCACTTCAGCGCGCAGGCCACCATGTCATCAATCAGCCGGTGTTCGTAGGTCAGCCCGGCCGTGTCGAACCGCGGCTTGAACTCGTTCTGGTAGATCGTCTCGAAAATGTCCTTGAAGAAGCCATCGTAGGTCTTCAGAATCGTGTTCTTGGTCGAGAAATACAGTGGCCAGCCCCGCATTAGCGCATAATTAAAGCTCGCTCGGGCGAACCCTTCGATCGAGACGCGCGTGTTGTGCATCGACATCGCCACGCCGCCGCCATCGTCGAATGTCTGGACTTCCAGCGTCTGCGCCGGCCCCCCGTCGGCCGGATGATAGGTCATGGTGACAGTGCCCGCCCCGGGCACTTTCATCTCCACCGCGCGATAGACATCGCCATACGCATGGCGCCCGATGACGATCGGATGTGTCCAGTTCGGCACCAGACGCGGCACGTTCTGGCAGATGATCGGCTCGCGGAAGATCGTGCCGTCCAGGATGTTGCGCAGGGTGCCGTTCGGGCTGCGATACATCCGCTTCAGCCCGAACTCCTTCACCCTGGCCTCGTCCGGGGTGATGGTGGCGCATTTCACGCCGACCCCGTAATGGGCGATGGCATGGGCGGCATCGGCCGTCACCTGATCGTCGGTCTGGTCGCGGTACTCGATCCCAAGGTCATAGTATTTCAGATCGATGTCCAGATACGGCAGGATCAGCTTCTGCTTGATGAAACCCCAGATAATGCGAGTCATCTCGTCGCCGTCCAACTCGACGACCGGGGTCTTGACCTTGATTTTTGCCATCATGTCCTCACGCACGGAACCTGGTGTCCGATCGCGGTGAGGCGTGAGTCGCGAAGCGATCACGATTGCCGCGTGAATCGGCCACTCCAAACAAAGAGCGACGTATCGCGCGTCCCGGATGCGCGATACTAGCCGGAACGGTTGCCCGACCGTCCGAAACGACCGGACAATTGCATCCCGCGCCCATCAGGGCAAGCCAGACAGCAGGCGCCGGCCGACAAGCGCTCAGAAGATTCTACGCCGCGCCGAAAGGGGGTCGCGATTGGACGCCTGCAACCCCGAAAAACAGGGACCTTGTTCCACGCCGGTCAGCACATCACGGTCGCTGACCGGGCCCCGGTAGGCGGCAGCGATCGCAACGTCAGCGTCAATCGGCCACTCCAAACAAAAGGTCCGACCGCGGTGAAGTGTGAGTGGCGAAGCGCTACGTCAAACAAAGTGCGACGTATCGCGCTTCTCCGATGCGCGATATTATGCGGCCGGCGCCTCCGTCTCGCCCGGTTCGGCTCGCGGCAGCAGGATGGTAATCGTCGACCCTTCGCCCACCTTGCTCTGCACCCTCACCCCGCCGCCTGACTGGCGAACAAACCCATAAACCTGAGCCAGTCCCAATCCGGTCCCCTTGCCAACTTCCTTGGTGGTGAAGAACGGCTCGAACAATCGCGCCTGGATCTCCTCGGACATGCCGCAGCCGGTGTCCTGAACCGACAGCACGGCATAGTCACCGGCCGCCAGTTCCGCTTCCGCGACGGCTACGGTCAGATTGCCGGTCACAATGTGCAGCGTCCCGCCCTCTGGCATCGCGTCGCGCGCGTTGACGGCGAGATTGAGCAGTGCGATCTGCACCTGATTGGCGTCAGCCATGACCGGCCACACGTCCGCTGCCAGGTCATAGTCCAGGCGGACCGTCGCGCCAAGGCTTCGCCCCAGCAGTTCCTTCAAGTCCTGCACCAGCGCGTTCAGCGCCAAATGCTCCACTTCCAGATTTTGCTTGCGCGCGAACGCCATCAGTTGCGCGATCAGTTTCGCGCCCCGCTGCGCCGCGCTGATCGAGCTGTCGATCAGGCGAAGGCTCCTCGGGTCCTCGATCCGGCGTCGCGTGACCTCCAACCCACCGAGGATAGCCGTTAGCAAGTTATTGAAATCATGCGCAATACCGCCGGTCAGTTGGCCCAGCGCCTCCATCTTTTGCAGTTGGCGAATCTGTTCCCCCGCCCGCTCGCGTTCGGCGATCTCCGCGCGCAACTTCTCATTCGCTTCCGCCAGGTCGCGGGTCCGTGCGGCGACCCGGTCCTCGAGCTCTGCATTCAGGCCCTCTAGCGCGTCACGGGCCTCCTTCTCAACCGACCGATCATGCAGAATCTTGAGGTAGCCCGCCACTTCGCCACGGCGGTCGCGCAACGCCACCATCCGGCCGCTCGACCAGAAGCGCGTGCCGTCGCGGCGACGGTGCCAGCGTTCGGCGCCGACGCTCAACCCTTGATGTGCCGCCCGCATTTCTGCCTCAGGTACATTGGCGACGATGTCCTCCGCCATGAAGATGCGGGCACAGGGCTCGCCAAGGATTTCCGCCGGGGGGTAGCCAAAGATCGCCTGCGCACCGGAGTTCCAACTGGTGATCCGTCCGTCCAGCCCACAGGTGAAGATCGCATAGTCGACCGCGCTCTCGACGATCATACGATAGCGTTCGCTGGCCTCCTGCGCCTCTGCCTCGGCGTGGCGCAGCCGCAGCATCGCCCGCGTCACGGCGATCAATTCGATCGGCTCGACCGGCGTGGTCAAATAGTAGTCGGCACCGCTCTCCAGTCCGGTAACCTTATCCGCCACGCTGACCGCGGTGGCGGAAATCTGCACGACAACGATATCGGGCCACTTCGCCTTGATCCGCCGGCAAACCTCGAGCCCATCGACATCGGGCAGATTGACGTCGAGCAGGACCAGCAGCGGCTGCCGCTCCTCGACCAGGGCGAGCGCGGCGGCGCCGGTATCCGCCTCGATCACCTCCATCTCACCCATCAGCAGTGAGCGCGTCTTGACATAGCGGTTGGCCGCGTCGTCATCGACATTCAGCACCAGCGGGCGGGGCGTCGTCATCGGCATGACATTCATGCGGACACACTCTGCGGCTCGGTCGGCTGTTCCACCCGCCAGAGGTCGCTCAGTGCACGGTGCATCATCTCGCGTGTGAGCGCCGCCTTTGAAAGAATCGCTCGGGCATGGCTCAGGCGCCGCCGCTGCTGCGGCGTCAGTACCGAAGACGTGCAGACGATGACCGGCACCCCGGCCGTGGCCGGTTCGGCGGCCAGCCGGTCGATCACATCGAAACCATCAATATCAGGCAACCGGAGGTCGAGCAGCATGACATCGGGACGCCATGCGCGGGCCAGCCGCAGACCGTCGGCACCTGTCTCGGCCTCCTGGATCCGCAGCGGACCGTAGCCGGCAAGCATATGCCGCAGCACATAACGCGAGGTCTCCTCGTCATCGACGACCAGAACGCCGCGCGCCTGACCCGCTTGGGGCGCGACCGCCGGGGCAGCCACCAATGCATGCGCAAACGACGAGGGCCCAAGCGACGAGGGAATACACAACATAAAAGTCGAACCGACCCCCGGCGCGCTCCGCAGGCTCAGCGAACCCCCTATCAGTTCGGCCAGCCGGCGTGACAGCGGCAGTCCCAGGCCGGTGCCCTTGACCCGGGACTGCAACATATTCTCGACCTGGCAGAATTCCTGGAAAACCAGATCGTGGTCCTCGGCGGCGATGCCGATCCCGGTGTCCGCCACCTGCAGACTACAGTTTCGGGTCTCGCCATCGAACGACGCGGAGACCCGGACCTCGCCGCGGTCGGTGAACTTGAGCGCATTTGAGATCAGATTCCGCAGAATCTGCGCGACCTTCGCCTCATCGGTGAACAGCGCCGGACAGTCGACCGGCTCCTCGAATATCAGCTCGACCGCCTCGTTCTGCTGTAACGGCTTCATGACGCCGCGCAGCGCGCCGAACAGCTCGCTGACGGTGAAGTAGCGCGGCCGGATTTCCAGTTTCCCGGCCTCCACCTTCGCCAGGTCCAGCAGATCATTCACCAGCTCCGTCAGGCTTTCGGCCGACCGACGAACATAGCCGACCTGGCGCTCTTGCTCCACCGTCAGCGGCCCGTCGGTGCGGTCCATTAGCAGTCGCGACAATGCCAGGATCGAGTTCAACGGCGTGCGGAACTCGTGGCTCATGTTCGATAGAAAGCGTGATTTCAGCTCACTGGCCTGACGCAACTGCTCCGCGCGCTCGTCCAGTTCGGCATACAGCGCGACGACACCACGATTGGTGTCCTCCAGTTCAGCGTTCAGCCGGATCAACTCATCCTGGCGTGTGCGCAGTTCCGTCAGGCTGGCCATCAGTTCGCGGTTCTGAGTCTCCAACTCGGCGGCCGGACTGAGGGCGAGGTCGGTCCCCAGACCATGCACGATGCGAGCGACATCCGCCGCACCGGTGACCGCGCCATCGGGCAGGCGTCGCGACAGGGTCACTGTCGTGCCGCCCTTCCCGCTACTGATGGTAAAGTCATCCACCAGCCGCCGGGCGCTGCATATCCCCTGGCCGGCGGATCGGCCTTCCAGCACCGCATCAAGATCAGCAATGCCCGGTCCGCTGTCGGTCACCCGCACCGTCAGCGCTATCGGTGCGCGGCGGGTGATCGCGAAGGCAACGCGGCCCCCGCCGGCATAGGCGACGGCATTGCGCGAAATCTCCGAAACCGACGCCGCCAGCCGAGTCTGGCTCGGTCCATCAAGACCGGCCAAAGCGGCCACTCGCCTGGTTCGATGACGCGCCACGACGATGTCTTCGGGTTGCGCCAAGGCCACGGTCAAAAGCGGCCATTCCATCGTCTCAGCCCTTCCACACCACCACGGACGCATCGTCCCGCCCACGCGCGTGGTCTCGGTACAGCACTCCAGCGATCAACAGCGGATCCAAGCTGAACAATCCGGAATGAGCCTCCGGCGACCACGATGTGGCAAGACCATCGGAATACATCACAAGAACGGGCCGGTTGTGAAGCGGATAGCGGAAGTCCTGCAGTCGGCCAGCGGTGTGCCCGGCCGTGCCGCTGTGCGAGACCATCCGGCGCACGCCCCCTGTATCGATAATGAAACCGGCGATATTGCCGATCCCGCTATAGGTGACCTCGCGCGCCGCGGGATCGATCGCCGCAATCGCCACCGCGGCACCCCGGGTGGCGCGTAGACCGGCATGCAGCGCCGCCAGGATCGCCGTCGGCCTGCCAGTGTCCGATCGCGGATTTCCGCGTGAATCGGCCACGTCGAACACTGTGTCCGATCGCGAACTTCCGCGTGAATCGGTCACGTCAAACACAGTGTCCGATCGCGAACTTCCGCGTGAATCGGCCACGTTAAACAAAGTATCCGATCTAGCCGCATGTTTGCGGAACAATCTTGCGGCTTCGTCGGACGCAGCCGCGGCCTGCGGACCATGGCCAAGGCCGTCCGCCAGCATCAGGTTCGCCGTCCCGTCAGGCCGCACGACGATCGCGGCCGCGTCGCCACACACCGTTTCGCCGGTCTTGGCCACGCACAGCGCTGCGGTCGCTCGTGGGACGCTGGCATCGGCCGCGCCGTCCCCGCCCATGCGCACCAGCACCGCCGTGCCGCCTTTCGGTACCGAGTGAACCAGCAACTGGCGGGCCAGTCGCGCGACCGCCCCAAGCCCGGTGCCACTAGTGCCGCCGGTCGAGTAGCCGTCGCGCAGACAGGCAGCAACATTGGCCATCCCCGGACCCCGGTCGAGCGCCGTGATCTCGATACCACCGGCCCAATCCGCGTCAGCGCCCGCCAGCATCTCGCCGCCACCGCCGTGCCGCAACAGATTCTGCGCCAGTTCGGTCACCACAATTGCCACCCGGCCGGCCGCGGTTTCGTCGTATCGCAGGCGCGTGGCGAGCGCGCCGATCCGCCGGCGGGCGTTGGCGACGTCGGTGGGTTCGCGGACCGAGATGGCTTCCATCGCGTTTACTTCCAACGCGCGATCGTCACGCTCGTGCCTTTGCCGGGCTCTGACGTAATCGCAAACTCGTTGCACAGACGCCGCGCGCCGCCCAGTCCCAGCCCCATGCCCTGCCCACTGGTGTACCCGTCTTTCAGCGCAAGCTCGATATCCGCGATACCCGGGCCCTTATCCTCGAACACAATCCGTACCCCGCGCCTTACGCCGTTCTGCACAACTTCCACCGACGCCTGGCCGCCTTTACCATGATCCAGCGTGTTGCGCGCGAGTTCACTCGCGGCGGTGACGATCTTGGTCTGATCCACCAGTCCCAGTCCCGCCTCGATCGCGAAGCGGCGGACCTCCTGGCGAACCCGCACCACATCCTCTCCGACGCGGATCGGCAGGGTGCTACCGGCCACCCTCTTCCTCGTCAGCTACCGCCGGGTCGCCGATCCGGTTCATGATCATCGCCATGCCTCGTTCCGCGTTCAGCGCCGTGCGCACGCCGGGCAGCGACAGGCCAAGCTCCACCAAAGTGATGGCGACCGCCGGACGCATGCCCACCACCACGGTATCGGCATCCAGAACCTTGGCAATCATGGCGATGTTGGCCAACGTTCGGCCAATGAAACTGTCGACGACCTCCAGCGCCGAGATGTCGATCAGCACACCTCTGGCGCCGTGCTCGACGATCCGCGTGGTCAGGTCTTCCTCCAGCGCCAGGGCCAGGCGGTCGTGCATGTCGACCTGAATGGTAACCAGCAGCGCCTGACCCAGCTTCAGGATCGGAATCCGGTCGTGCGTCGACCCGCTCACCCGGCCGCGCTCGCGACGGGACGCCGCTGATTGACCACCACCTTGCCCAGCCGGCGCAACGCCAAGGCGAAGGCGTCCGACAGGTTGGCCTTGGAAATCACGTTCAGCTCGACCCCCAGGTGCACCATCGTCTGGGCAATTTGCGGCCTGATCCCGCTGACGATACAGTCCGCACCCATCAGCCGGGCGGCCGCCACCGTCTTCAGCAGGTGCTGCGCCACCAGGGTATCGACGGTGGGAACACCGGTGATATCGATGATCGCGATATCCGCTTCGTAACGAACGATACTTTCCAGCAGATTCTCCATCACCACCTGGGTACGCGCCGAATCAAGCGTGCCGATCAGCGGCAATGCCAGAACCCCCTGCCACAGCTTGACCACCGGCGTCGAAAGTTCGGCGATCTCGGCCTGCTGACGCAGGATCAGATCCTCGCGGGCTCGCTGATGACATTCCATCATGTACAGGCCCAGCGCATCGACCACCTCGCTGCTCGTCATCGTCTCGGCGGCCAGGCGTTCCGGTTCCCCCGCCAGTATCGAGCGCAAACGAGCGAACAACGGCTGCTTCAGCGACAGGATGAAGGTCGCCGTTTCGATCGGCGAGAATCCGGCCACGGCGCGGGTCCGCGACAGGTCGGCCAGAATATCCCGCAACGGCGCGAACGGGGCGCCATTGATGTCAGCGACATTGCCATCCCGGCACCCCTGGGCGAGTTGCTTCACGATGCTTTCGCACTGGCTCTCCAGTTCCGACGCTGGCAATCTTGGGTCCGGCGACGCGCGCAGCTTCGTGAGCCAGTCGGCAAGAATGGCTGCGGCCGATTCCGACAGAATCATCGGAAGGCGAGATGCTGGGGGTTTGGCCATGATTGTGCGGAATCCTGTATCGAGGCGGTACGAAACTACGGGATCACCGGAAAATAGCCAGTGCTAGTGTCCGATCGCGATGAACCGTGATCTGCGCAGCGATCACGATTTCCGCGTGAATCGGCCACTTCAAACAAAGTGTCCGATCGCGGTGAAGCGTGATCCGCGCAGCGATCACGATTTCCGCGTGAATCGGCCACTTCAAACACAGCGCGACGTATCGCGCTTCTCTTATGCGCGATACTCGGTAAACCGCAATAACGGGGCGTGATGCCACCGGGCCCGGAAGACGCCGGCCAAGCTCGCACATTTATCTGATGCGCGATCGGGAACAGGGAGCAAAGCAATGGCTGAACCAACTAATCGATACGGCCTAACCGCGGCGCGGGCGCATGGCCGGCCGGGACGCGAAATCCGCCCCCGCGGCGTGACGATCGACATCCATTCCCACGTTCAGTTACCGGAGGCCGCCAGTCTGGTCCGTTCCCACCAGACGCCCGACCCACGCGTCAGCACCTACAGCGAGGACACACGCATCCTGACCCGCAGGCAGGACGAGGAACGCACACCAAACCTGGTGGACCTGGCATTGCGCATGCGGGATTTCGACGAGATGGGGCTGGATGCGCAGATCATCAGTCCGGCTCCGGGGCAGTGCTACTATAACGTTCCGGCCGAGGTCGGCATTGCCGCTGCACGCATGGTGAATGACGGGGTCGCCGCCATCGCCGCGCAGATGCCCAGACGTATTCCCGCGGCGATGGGGACCGTACCGCTGCAGGCTGGCGGCGAAGCGGCCTCGGCGGAGCTGGACTATGCGGTCCGAACGCTGGGCCTGAAGGGCGTCGAGGTCATCGCCCACGTCGGCGACCTGGAACTGTCCGATCCCTCCTTCGAACCATTCTGGGCCAAGGCCGAAGCGCTCGGTGCGGTGGTGTTCATTCATCCCAGCGGTTTCACCGAACCCAGGCGATTTACCAAATTCTACTTCAGCAATGTCATCGGCAACCCGCTGGATACCACGATGGCGCTGCATCATCTGATCTTCGACGGCGTGCTGGAGAGGTACCCAAACCTGAAAATCCTCGCCGCCCACGGCGGCGGCTACCTGCCCGCCTATTCCGGCCGCATTGATCATGCCTGGGGGGCCCGCAGCGACGCCCACGGCGCATTACCCAAGCCGCCAAGCTTTTATCTAAAGAAGATCTACCTGGACACAATCGTCTTTACCCCCGACCAACTCGATGCACTGAAAAAACTCTTCGGCACTGAGAAAATCCTGCTGGGAACCGACTACCCCTACGACATGGGCGAATACGATCCAATCGCCCACATCGCCGCGGCAACATCACTCACCGAAGCCGACCGCGCGGCGATCGCCGGAGGAAACGCGAAGGCGCTGTTCGGTTTGTGAAAGTCGGTTGACGCCCCAGCCCCACTGCCCGATCCTGTAACCAGACCCGAACGGTTCCAAGCCGCGGGCAACCGGGAGAGCGTCGTG
>DASYBP010000624.1:0-6129 GCA_036500715.1 Rhodopila sp. | reverse complement strand
GCTCTGGCATCATGACTGGGACGCACTGTGGCAGGCCAGCGCGGAGTGCAAATTCCCCGTGTCCTTCCATTCCACCGGGTTCAAGGCGGTACGGGCGCCGGATAGTCCGGCTATGGAGAAAGAGTACGCCACCGAATACCGCCTGGTGCGTTCAGCGTTGTTCCAACTCGACACGATGGAGGTGCTGGTGTCCGTGCTTGCCTCCGGGGCGTGCGAGCGGTTCCCTGACTTCAACTTTATCCTTGGTGAGTCGGGCGTGACCTGGCTGCCGTACGTGTTCGACCGGCTGGACACCGAGTATCACGATCGTGCACGTGCGTTGGGCTTCAAGATGAAACCGAGTGATTACTTTCGCCGCCAGGGATACGTGACTTATCAGCAGGACAAGTTTCTCGAACCAATCGTTCCGCTGATTGGCGAGGATCGCATCATGTGGGGTTCGGACTACCCGCATCCCGATTGTCTGTGGCCGGAGTCGCACAAGATTCTCGCGGACAACCTGGCGAAGTTCCCCGAAAGTACGCAGCGCAAGATCGTGCACGACAACGCCGCCGAGCTTTACAACATCCACTGATCAGGATGGTCCCGCCGGCCGCCCCCGGCGGGACGACCGGTCGGCTTGATCGGCCGCCGGTTTGACAGCGGCGAAGGCTTCGGTGGTTAGTGTCGGCGGAGACATCGGAGCAAGGCAGATGGCTAAACCGGAAGAAAGCGGTCTATCGGCGTCGCGGCTGGCGCGGCTGGACGAGGTAATGAAGCGCCGTTACGTCGATACCGGTCAGCTACCGGGGCTGCTGACCATGGTGTATCGCCGCGGCAAGCTGGTCCACACCGGTCTGTCGGGCCACATGGATCTCGAGCGCGGCAAGCCGATGCGGGAGGATGCGATCTTTCGCATCTACTCGATGTCCAAGCCCGTCACATCCGTCGCGCTGATGATGCTGGTCGAACAGGGCATGATCGGCTTGGACGACGATGTCGCCACACATATTCCGGCCTGGAAGGATCTGGGAGTCTATTCCACTGGAGTACCGAGCTTGTTGACGGATGCTTCGCCGCAGTTTGTGACGACGCCGGTCGCGCGGCCGATGAAGGTCGTTGACCTGGTGACGCACACCTCGGGCCTGACCTACGGGTTCATGAACCGCACCAACGTCGATGCCGCCTACCGACGGGTTCGGGTCGCCGAATTCAACACCGAGGGTGGGCTCGACGCCATGATCGAGCAACTTTCAACGTTGCCGCTGGAATTCTCGCCGGGGACGGCGTGGAACTATTCCGTTTCGATCGACGTGATGGGCTACCTGGTGCAGAAACTCAGCGGCATGCGATTCGGGGAGTTCCTGCGGACCCGGCTGTTCGAGCCGTTGGGTATGACCGACACCGCGTTCTGGTGCCCGCCGGAAAAGATCAGCCGCTTCGCGTCGTGCTACGCGCCGGACGGCAACGGCGGACTGAAGCTGCAGGACGATGCCGGTGAGAGCACATACGCAGAGCCTCCTGGCCTGGAGTCGGGCGGTGGAGGGCTGGTTTCGACTGCACATGACTATCTGCGGTTCTGCCGGATGATGCTGAATGGCGGCACGCTTGACGGGGTGCAGATCCTCAGCCCGAAGACTGTCGCGCTGTTCAGCCTGAACCACCTGCCTGACCACCAGGAACTCGCGGACATGACAATGCCCGGCATTTTCAGCGAGGGCGGCTATTCGGGCATTGGGTTCTCGATCGGCTGCGGGGTCAACATAGACGTTGCGAAAACCCGCCTGCCGGGAACGTTGGGGGAGTACTTCTGGGGCGGCGCCGCGGCGACCGCATTCTGGATCGACCCGAAAGAGGAACTGACGGTGGTGTTCATGACGCAGGTTATCCGCAGCGAAGCCCGGCTGACGCTGCGCCGCGATCTGCGGACGCTGGTTTATTCGGCGATGATCGAGTCGTTCGCCTGAATGGCGCTAGCGTTGGGATCAGGTCGTTGCGCGTTCGAGGATGCGGAACGGCACCTGCACGCGGTCGGAGTCGCCCGGCGCCTCGCCGGCCAACCGTCGCAGCAGGAACGTGGCCGCCGACCGGCCCGTGCCGTCGCCTTCCAAGCTGACGGTTGTTATCGGCGGCTCACTCATCTCGCTGAGTTCCATGTTGCCAAAGCCGCAGACAGCCAGTTGATTTGGCACCGCAACGCCGTGGATCCGCGCCTCGGTTATGACGCCGAAGGCGATCAGGTCGGAGCCGCAAAACACCCCGCAACGCTGGTCGAGGAAGGGCAGCAGCGCGCACATGGCCTCACGCCCGGCCGCGATGGTGCTGGGGGCGGGCAAAGCCTTCTCCAGCACCAACGTGCCGCCCATTTTGACAACGGCCTCCGTGAAGCCGCGGGCGCGCACAAGGGCACGGGAATCGTTGGCTACCAGTACCGCGAAGCGCTCGTGGCCTTTGGCGCGCAGGAAGGCCGCGACCTCGGCACCCACCTGAACGTGGTCAAAGCCGATCAGCATGTCGATTGGCCGGCTCGAAAGATCCCAGATTTCGACGACGGGAATGCGGGCCTCGATCAGCATCTGCAACGCCCCCGGGCTGTAACCTGATCCGGTGATCAGCATCGCATCGGGCCGCCGGCCGAGCACCGCGCGGAACAGCGCCTCGTCATCGTCGTCTTCATAACCGCTGATCGAAAGCATGACCTGATATCCGGCCTGACGCATGGCGGCGGAGAACGCCTGCACTAGCCCGGCGAACATTGGATGCGAGATGGTCGGCACGATGGCCGATACCATGCGCGACTTGCGCGAGGAAAGGCCGCCGGCGATCAGGTTGGGGACGTAGCCCAGACGATCAATCGCCTCCCGCACCTTGGCCGTGGTTTCGGGGGAGACCCGGTCCGGAGTGTTGATGACGCGAGACACGGTCATGGGCGCCACGCCGGCCGCCCTGGCAACATCGGTGATTTTCACTGGCGCAGATCGTCGGGTGGAAGCTTGCGCCGGGTCGTCCACTTCTGATTTCCCCATTGCCGATTGTTAATTCCGGACTTTAGCGCGACCGACCTACCACGGCCAAGGCCGATGACGAGAAGTTCACATGCAGTCCCTGCGCTGCGTTCGGTTCGCGGCAGAGGTCTGGACAACGCCGCCGGTTGGCACATCATCGGTGTGTCCAATCAGCAAGAGGAAACCAGCATGCTGAAATTCGGCGTTTCGATGTTTTTCACCGACTATTCCATGGCGCCTGGTGCACTGGGGATAGCGCTTGAGCAGCGCGGGTTCGAGTCGGTTTGGGCTCCGGAACATTCGCATATTCCGCTGTCGCGCAAGACACCGTTTCCCAGCGGCGGCGATTTGCCGAAGCGATACTATGACGCGATGGACCCCTTCGTGACCCTAACCGCAGCGGCCGCCGCAACCAAGACGCTGATGGTGGGTACCGGCGTCTGCCTTGTCGCTCAGCGCGACCCGATCCAAACGGCGAAGCTTGTGGCCTCGATCGACCAAGTCTCGGGCGGACGTTTCTTGTTTGGTATCGGCAACAGTTGGAACCAGGACGAGCTTGAAGACCACGGCGTCAAATTTGCTGACCGCCATAAGGTGGCGCGCGAGCGGGTAGAGGCGATGAAGGAGATCTGGACCAAGCCGAAACCGGAATATCATGGCGAGTTCGTCAACTTCGATCCGATGATGGCATGGCCGAAGCCGGTTCAGAAGCCGCATCCGCCGGTGATCGTCGGGGGGGCGTTTCCCTATTCGGCGCGCCGGGCCATCCGCTACGGCGACGGCTGGATTCCGCAGGCAGCGCGCGGCAGTTACAGCGAGATCGGCGATCTGATCCCCGAATTCCGCAAGATGGCGACCGAAGCGGGGCGCAATCCGGACGAGATCGCCGTCACGGTATGGTTCCCTCGGCGTGAGGTGGACCTGATGAAGCGCTACGCCGACCTGGGCGTGGAACGCGTGGTGTTCAATCTCGACTCCGAGGGCGCCGACAAAGTCATTCCGGTGGTGGACGAAATTGCAGAATTCATGCAGAAGGCGAGCCGGTAACACGCCGTGGTCGTCGCGCCCTAAGGGCGCGGCACCTCGTCGCCGCCGGTGTCACCGCTTGCCGGTGGCGACCTGGTTGAACGGCTTGTTCTTATCCACACGGATGTCAGGTGGCAGCCCCAGCACCCGCTCGGCAATGATGTTTCTAAGAATCTCGTCCGACCCGCCGGCAATGCGTGCGCTCGGTGAGGAGAGTAGCGCCGCCTGGAACATCCCGTACGCCTCCACCAGATCATCATCGAGCACCAGGCCGCCCGCGCCCATCAAATCGATGCCGTAACTGGCGATGTCCTGCAATTTCGACGCGTTCACCAGTTTATGGATCGAGTTCTCGGGCCCAGGCGTCTCGCCCTTGGAGAGCGCGGTCATGGTCCGGAAACGCGTGAACTTCAGACCCTGAGACCGAGCATGCCATTCCGCGATGCGTTCGCGGACGGCGGCATTCTTGATCGCCGGTTTGCCGTCGACTCGGACCTTGCGGCTAAGTTCGATCAGGTCATCGACCTCCGGCCGCTGGACATCGCCAACCGCCAGGCGCTCGTTCATCAATGTGGTGAGTGAGACCCGCCACCCCTGCCCCACAGCTCCCAAACGGTGGGCGTCAGGTACACGAACATCGGTGAAGAAGACCTCGTTGAAATGGCGCGCGCCGGACATCTGGTGGATCGGGCGGACCTCGATGCCGGGCGACTTCATGTCGAGGAAGAAGAAAGTGAGCCCTTCATGTTTCGGCACATTGGGATCGGTGCGAACGACGATAATGCCGAAATCCGATAGGTGTGCGCCAGAGGTCCAGATCTTCTGCCCGTTTATGATCCAGTCGTCGCCGTCACGTTCGGCGCGAGTGCGCAAAGCCGCGAGATCGGAGCCGCCGGCGGGTTCGCTGAACAACTGGCACCAAACTTCGTGGCCCTGCAGCGCCGGCTTTACGTAGCGGTCCAGTTGTTCCGGCTTCGCGTAGGCCATCATGGTCGGGATGCACATGCCCAGACCGATCTCGTACAAGCCGCGCGGCACCACGAAGTCATCTTCTTCCTGGTTGTAGATCACCTGCAGGATCGGCGACGCCTCCCTGCCGCCGAAACGTTTCGACCAGGTCAGCCCGGCGAACCCAGCGGCGGCCTTTTTCGCCTGCCAGTCCTTGCAGCGTCTGACCGCCTCGGCGTCAACGCCGCTTTGTCGCAGCACGGGCCGGGCGCCCGCCTTCCGTTCGGCGTTGGCCAAGAGAAACGCGCGGGCTTCGGCGCGGAACGCAGCCTCTTCCGGGGTGTCGTTGAAGTCCATGACCCAGTCTTCCTTACGCTGCCGCATTACGGGTTTCGAGCAGATCGACCAGCCGGTCCTTCCAGAACGGTGCCGATCCAATCGTCAGGCTGAGCTGTTTCGATCGTCGATAGAACAGGTGACAGTCGACGGCCCAGGTGAAGCCGATGCCACCGTGGGTCTGGATATTCTCCTTGGACGCGAGATGGAATGCCTCGGTCGCGGACACTCGCGCCGTTGCGGCAGCCAGCGCCAGATCCGTGGCATCCGCGCCTAGCGCCCAAGCGCCGTAGTAGGCATTGGAACGGGCCAGTTCCAAAGCGACATACATATCGGCAAGCTTGTGCTTGATTGCCTGAAACGATCCGATAGGTCGACCAAAAGCGAAACGTTCCTGCGCGTACTCGCGCGCCATCTGCAGGCAGGCATCGGCGCCACCCACCTGTTCGAACGCGAACAGAATCGCCGCCCGATCCAGTAGCCGCTGCACCGCGCCCCAACCGCCGGACCCTAGTTTTTGGACTGGTAGGGCATCGAACTCGAGGCGCGCGTGGTTGCGGGTGGGATCAAGTGTTTGCAGGTCGCGGCGGCGAAGGGCGGACAAATCGGCAATGAACAAGCCTGGGTCGCGGTGCTCATCGCAGGCGACTACAACGGCGATATCGGCAATCCCACCGTCCGGCACCGGCCATTTTGGCCCACTCAGCCGGCCGCCTACGACACGGGCATGGATGGCGGCGGGTTCGGGATTGCCGTTACCCTCTGACAATGCCAGGCAGCCGATTAGCGACCCGTCAGCCAGCTTCGGCAGCCACTCCCGCCGCTGCGCGTCTGA
>DASYBP010000623.1:0-20442 GCA_036500715.1 Rhodopila sp. | reverse complement strand
GATCACGCTATTTGCGCCGCAGGAAGATGCCGCTTACGCCATGGTCAAGGGCTTCACGATCGGCACCACCCTGGCCGCCATCGGTGCCGCGGTGGCCGCCTTTGCCTTGTTGCCGCAGCAGACCACCTTCTGGGGCTTCTGCGCGGTGCTCGGGCTCGTGCTGGTGCCCGCCGGGGCGCTGTCGTCGCGCCCCTGGCAGCAATCTTTGTTTGTCGCACTGGAGGCGAATTTTATCCCGCTGCTCGGCCCGTCGAATCCAGCGGTCTACGATCCTGGACAGTTCTACAATAACGCAATCGCGCTGTTGTGCGGTGTCGGGTTCGCCCTGTTGGCGATTCGGCTGCTGCCGCCGATCCCGCCGGCAATGCGCATGCACCGGCTGCTTGCGCTGACACTGCGCGATCTGCGGCGCTTGGCGCGCGGCAGGCTGCCGACATCCTCCGTGCAATGGGAAGGGCGGATGTATGGCCGGCTCTCCGCGGTCCCCGCATCAGTCGATACGCTGCAGGCCTCGCGGATGGCAACGGCGCTGACAGTCGGCACCGAGATCATCCGGCTGCGCCGTATCGCGGGGCGTTTTGCGCTCGACGAGCAACTGGAAGCGGCGATGATCGCGATCGCCAGCGGCCACAGCAGCGTTGCGGTTCGCGAACTCGACCGTTTCGACCAGGCGCTGGCGGAATTGCCCGCCACGCAGCCTGGCGCAAAGCTGCGGCTGCGCGCACGCGGCACGATTCGCTCGATCGCCGATTCGCTGACCCGGCAAGCCAGCTATTTCGACGCTGAGGTGGGGACATGAGGTACACCGAGATCGACCTGTTCGGCGTTTACGTCGCGCCGATCGCACCGATGCTCATCGCGGCCTGGGTGCTGCTGATTCCGTTGCGCCGCCTCGCCGACCGCCTCGGGCTGCTGCGCTATACTTGGCACCCGGCGCTGTTCCTGCTCGCGGTGTACATGGTGCTGCTGTCGGTGATCGTTCTCCTGGTCGGCAGGATCGCCGGCTGATGGCAGACGACGATCCGCGCCTGGGGACGCAAGCTCGCGAGCGCCTGCCCCAGCCTATTGCCGACGCGCCCGCGCGCCAGCTGCGCGCCGTTCCGTTACTGGTGACATTGATCGTCCTGGTGCTGGCCGGCATCAGCAGTTGGGCGATGTGGCAGGCCTACATGGCCGCGCCCTGGACGCGTGACGGCACGGTCCGCGCCTATGTCGTCACCCTCACGCCGCAGGTCTCCGGCCTGATTGTGCAGTTGCCAGTCGCCGACAACCAGATCGTCCACAAAGGCGATCTGCTGATGGCGATCGACCCGACCGACTACGCGATTGCTGTCGAACGGGCGCAGGCCGCCGCCGACCAGGCGACCGCGAATGCGGAGAACGCCGAACGGGAGGCAGAGCGGCGCGCCCATTTGACGACGCTGGAGACATCGGTGGAGGAACAGGAGACCTTCCGATCGACCGCGACGGCGGCGACAGCGGCAAAGCGCCAGGCGATTGCCACGCTGGGCCGCGCCCGCGTTGATCTCGAGCGTGCAACGATCCGCTCCCCGGTGAACGGCTATGTCACCAACCTGCAAGTCCAGCTCGGCGATTTCGCCACCGCCGGGCAGAGCGCGATTTCTCTCGTCGACGCCGACTCCTACTGGGTCGATGGTTACTTTGAGGAAACGAACCTGGGGGCGATCCGACCCGGTGACCGCGCGACAGTGAAGCTGATGGGCTACCGCGCTCTGCTGGAGGGCCATGTCGCCAGCATCGCCCGCGGCATCACGGTCGCCAACGCCAACAGCGGGCAGTCCGGTCTGGCCCAGGTGAACCCGATTTTCACCTGGGTGCGGTTGGCGCAGCGCGTCCCGGTGCGCATCCAGCTCGATCACGTGCCCGACGAGGTGCGCCTGGTCGCCGGTCAGACGGCCAGCGTGCAGACGATCCCAACCGTTGACAGTCGCTGAACGGTTTTCTACTCAGCAGCCCGGTCCAGGATACGCTGCAGCGTCATCGCACCGTTCAATCCTGACGCGGCGGCTGGGCCGCCCTCAGCGATCCGTTTCTGCTGAGCGTCCTCCCAATGGCGTCCGTCGAAGAAATGCGTCGGGGTCAGCGCCGCGGCATCGATACCATCCAGGCATCTCGCGTTCACAATGATCTTGTCCGGCTGGGAGCGCGGCACGTAAAACGGATGCATGCCGCAGTGTGAGCAAAACGTGTGCTGCGCCACGCCGGTTCCGAAAGTGTAGACGGACAGCGCGTTTTTGCCACGCAGCATGGCAAAGTCAGCCGGGGAGATGGTAAGGTGGAGAATCCCCTTCTTGGTACAGACCGTGCAACTGCAGTGCGACAACGTTTCCAGATCGAGCGTGGCGCGGAACCGTACTCGGCCGCAATGGCATCCGCCTTCGCGCGTTTCAAGCATCAGATCACACCCTCCTGGGCCAAAATTGCCAACTCCTCATCCGAGTGTCCGAGCCACTCGCCAAATATCGCTGTGTTGTCCTGGCCAAGTTTCGCACTGGGCACCAGCGGAATGCGGGCGGTGCCCTCGAATTCCATCGGCGAATGCGGCAGGACGACACGACCAAGCTCCGGATGATCGACCCATTGCAGACTGCCGCGCGCATGCATGTTTCGATCGACGACGACCTCCGACAGTTCGCGAACGGGCGCGCACGGCACCGAGGCAGCCAGCAGGCGCGCCGCGATTTCTTCCTTTGGATGCTGCGATGTCCAGCGCTCCAGCAACGCGTCCACGTCTGGCATGTTTTCCACCCTGGCGCGTCGTGTCGTGAAGCGCGGATCGTCCTTCAGGTCGGGGCGTCCGATCACGTCCAGGATTGCGCGGAAGTGCTGATCGCCGGGCGCGTTGATGACAACATACCCGTCGGTCGCGGGGTAGGCGTTATAGGGCGAGATGCCGAGGCCGCCATGGCGGTTGCCGGTACGCGGCGGCGCCGCGCCGCCACTGGCGTGCAGCATGCCCAGATTCGAGGCCAGCGACGAATAGACCGAATCCTGCATCGTCACCTCGACTACCGTGCCCTTCCCGGTGCGCTCCCGTTCGTACAGGGCGGTCATTATCGCGCCGTACAGATGCACGCCCGCGCTGAAATCGCACAATGCGGCGCCGGCCTTGACGGGCGGCTGATCTGGATAGCCGGTCACGCTGATGATGCCGCACATCGCCTGCATCACCAAATCCATTGCCGGATACTGGGCATAAGGCCCCGCCTTGCCGTACCCCGAACTCGACCCATAGATCAGCCGCGGGTTCAGTGCGCCGAGTGTCGCCGCGCCGATACCCAGGCGGTCCATGACGCCGGGCGCGAAATTCTCCACCAGGATGTCGGCGCGGGCGACCATCTCGAGAAACAGCGCCCGTCCTTTCGCCGCCTTGAGATTCAGTGTCACCGCGCGCTTGTTGGAGTTGAGCATCGCGAACGGCAAGGCCGCGCCGCCCAAATCGCCGCGGCTGCGCAAATGTTCGCCGCCTGGCGGCTCCACCTTCACCACCAGGGCGCCCGCCATGGCCATCAGAAACGTCGCGTACGGCCCGTTGTAGACGTGCGACAGGTCGATCACCGTAATCCCAGTGAGCGGGCCGCGCGGTTCGGGCGTTTGATCATCGGCGTTATGGTTCGACATTCTCTCCTACAAGACATGTACGCTTGGCCTCCAACTCTCTCCCGATTCCAAGGACGTGCAAAGAGCGGCGGAGAACGCGACCCCGGGAGAGCCAGGAACAGCACAACACCCGATGAACTTGACCGTGTCTTTCTGCCGTTGTTCAACTCGATCCGCGCCTCGCCCTCCATCGGCGAGACCGAGCCACTGGGCGGTGCGGTTTGCAGCGCCACTGAATGTGCAGCGCCGAGGAGGGCCACGCCCATGCCGCCGAGTCCCGGCAGATCCCGACCGCCACTCTCGTCAAATGACGTCTCCCGCCTGCTCAGCGTGTATCTCTCGATGGGCGAAAGCGTCATGACGCAGCCGTGGCGGCTTGGCTTCGGCTACATGCAACGCGCCCTGAATGGCGCGGCGAGGAGCATCGTCGAGCCCCCAGGGGCCGGGCGCGTGCTACGCGACTTGCTCAAGGGGTATACGCAATTCCTGTTCGAGACAGCAAGCGTTGGCGTTTTCGCGGCGGAGACCGCGCTCGAGACGCTGGATCGTCCCGCGTCGGACCGCGTTGGCGGCTCGATGATGGGCTCCGCGCCGCGTACGTGGGGAACGTCCGTCGAAGTCGACGGCAAGCCGATGCTGCTGCCGGTCCGCATTGGCGACGCCTCGCAGGCCTGGGCGCTTTATTGCGCCTCAGAGCATGTCGCGACACGTCTGCTCCGAGACCGCGCCAGCCTGTTCCGGACCTTCACCCTGGCGGACGGTCGCGCGCCGGTCGCGATCATGTGCACTGACTTCCGCGCCTGCGACCTCGGCACCTATCACGAAGTAGCACTGGTGGCCTTCGTGACCCCACGGTCGGAGCCGGCCTCCCCGCCGGGGATGTTTTTCCTCAGCCTCGTGGTGAGCGAAGAGTTCACCCGTGACGCAGCGCTGCAGCTGTGGAATTTCGACAAGATTTACGCGCCCCACCTGCAGGTCGGGTACAGCGGCGAATGCGTGGATTTCGTCGGCCCCGGCAGCCGGCAGGACAACTTCCGCATTTCCTTTCCGCGCGTCCGGGGTCTGCGTTCGACCGCGGTTCCGGTGTATCTCTATTCGTCGCCACATCAGAACGCGGTCGCGCGCCGCACGATACTAACCCGAAACGGCGTGGACGAGGGGCTGCAGATCGGCGGAAACGTGAGGCTCGAGCTTCACGAAGATAAAACGCGGTGCCCGTGCGGCAATCCGGCACAAGCGAACCTGGACAATTGCTTCTGCCGGCAGGCACGCGACCTCGGCCTCGAACACGCTCCGGTCATTGCCAACGGATGGACAGAGCATATGTCGGGGGCGTTCGGACCGGCGCGCGCGTGCCGGTCCCCTGCCTGACGTCAGCCGTTCGGAAAAATCTGGCGATAGCCGGTCAGCACCGCGTCTTCTACTTCCGCCAATGCCTTCGCCGCGTACGCCCAGGGCTTGCCCAAGGCGGTGATGACCGCGAGGGACGGTTCGGGATAGGACGGCGGTTCGATGATTTCGATCGGCAGGCCAATCCCCCGCCGCTGCCGCACCGCTTCGGCCGCCATCAATCCGCTTACCACCGCGCCCTCGATCGTCACCACGTCGACGCAGTTTTGGCAATAATCCCCCGCGAAGAACAGATTGGGGATGGCGCATGTCGCGGTTGGCCTCGAGGCCCAACTGCCGACCTGATTGATGAACAACTCCTCGCCCAGGTTGGACTGCAACAGCGCCCGCTTCTTATCGACCTGCTCATCCGTGAAGGGGATATAGCGCTTTAGCTCCTCGCACAGCAGCTTTATCACTTTTTCGTCGGAATAGTCGGCGAGGATGCCCACGGTCGATGCAACGACGTTCAGTACGGTCTGGTTCTTATCCTTCAGCTCTGGCCAAAGCTGGGAAACGTCGAGGAAACTTAACGTGTAGTTCGAATTGAGCAGCAGCGTTATCCCCGCGGGCACCCCGGGAAGCCGGGTGTTGAAATAGAGATCGAGCGAGGCCATCGGCAGGCTGCGCAGATCACTCACGCTACCAAGCTGCGGCGCGAGCTTCAGGACCTCCGGACCCACCAGGGTTTGCATCGCCTTCGGCGGCAGCGCAAGGATGACGTCGGCACCATCTGTGTCGATAATCGACCCCTTGCCGTTGCCCTTGACCTTGATCGCCCCCGAACCCACGCTCGGCGATTCCAGAAGTTCCAGGACCTCAAGGCCAACGATCTTACCCTGTGCGACCTTTAGCTTGTTGACAAAGGTCAGACAGCTGATCTTGAAGTTCGCGCCCTGGTGCTTCAGCTTGTTCGCGGTCTCTTCAAGATGATCTTGCAGCGGCCCGAAAAGCCCCTGGTGCGCATTGCAGTTCAGCAGCCACATCATTGGGCTGGGCTGCCTGGCGCCGTACTTCAGGAAGGCTTTGTAGCTCCGCATCGCCGTCAGCCAGCTTGGGCAGGCGAAGGCATTGGCGAGCGTGCGGTAGTGCTGATCGATCGCGCTTTGTGTCGTGTAGGGGCGCGACGCCAGGAAATCCATCACGCTCGTCTGATCCAACTGGTCTACGCTTTTCCCGGGTGTCGCGATCACATCGAGCAACGAGTAGCCGTACAGGAACATGTTGGTCGGCGACATGAGCCCGGAAGACATATTCTTCCAAAATGACAGCGGCGAGCCGACGTTGGTGATGTCCATCGGTTTGTCCGGGCGCCGCTGACCCTTTCGCAGCGGATTGAGATGGTGGGCGGTGGGTATCGGTACAAAGCGCGAAAGTTGCCCGATCTCCTCAACGATTTTCCAGAGATTGTGATACCAGTTGAGGTACATGTGGTACGAATGTTCGTGCCAGTCCCTGTCTGGGACCGCCTTTGCCGGCTTGGGATCGTGCGCTGAATCGTTCCCCCAGTCGACCATCCTGCGTTCGCCGCCGGCCCAGATGAACTCCGGGTCCTTGACCGCCTGGGTCAGCGTTTTTGGCACCGGTGCAGGGCTGTGCTGATGCGCGCCCAGCTTGCCTCCCAGGAAGTTGTCCTGCTCGAGCAGGGTCACATCAAAGCCGCGCTGCAGCAACCGGAGCGCGGCGGCAAGACCGGCCATGCCGGCGCCCACAATAATAACCTTCGCCATGTCGGACCTCGACTGCGACGGGGAAATCCCGCTACTGTGCAATCTACATCCGAAGATTCGGAAACACACAACCGGGGGAAATCATGATTCCCGAATGCGGGGAGCTTCTCGAGGGGCTCGTCAGGCTCCAGACCGCCGGCATGGTGGCGACGGCTGTCGCGGCTGCCCGCGGCGTTCGGCTGACGTTGCGACAGGGCAGGGCCATGGCCGAAAGTATGACCGGCGTCTTCGAACAGCCCCAGACCCCGGGGGGGAGCCACTGGGATGCCGCGTTGCGAGAGATCTACGATGGCCATGTCGACTACCTGCGGGAGGTCGTCGGGCTGCCACGGCTGAGCCTCATGTTTTTCCTGGACGAGCTTCACCGCCTGGGCCCGTTCATGAACCGGGATGATTAGGCTACCGGTAAGGCCCTAGAACTAGGAGAGCCGATCAATGGCCGATGGCGATGCGTTGCCTGGAACCGGCCCGGGGGGGAGCGCGAGGGGGCAGCGCCCCTTCGCAGGGCTTGGGCCAGGGGCGACAAGGCTCGGCATCGCCTTCGGGCCGCCGCGAAATGACCATCCGGGACCGGCGCCGCCGTGCCTCCCGGGCGTGCCACGCAGCGCGGTATCGCCCACGAACGTGGCACCCCTTGTCGCTCAGGTCATGTTTGCCGTCACCGCCAGCGGTCTGCGCACGTGGCAGGGCTTGGCGCAGGTGCATGCCGCCCATGCGTCCATCGTAATGAACACCTTGCTGCCATTTGGATTCGGTGGGCGAGCTTCCCCCGGGGCGGCTCGGGTGCAGGCCGACGATCTGCGCGCCTGGTTCCGCGAGATCGGCGACGTTTCGCTTCGCGAAGCGCGGCGGTTGCAGGCGGAACTCGAGGAACTGGGCGAGGCCGTGGCCCAGGCTATAGAACCGCCCGACCCGTTCGCGCCGCACCGGCGGCGCTGGCGGCCGAAGTCCTGACCCCAGGGTGTAGTCGATGTCGAACACGCTGTCCCCGGCGCAACTCCACTCCGTCATCCGCGAACTAGGCTTCGAAGCCGAAATGTCGCTGCTTCGCGACGAAATCGCCGGCTGGATCGCCGGTTGCGATCAGGAGATGCAACCAGCGCTGGACTGGCAGTTCCGAAGCGGCTCGAAATACTTCCGCCCCCTTACAATCTTCGCCTGCCATCGTGCTGTCCACGGCCGCGGCGAAATCCCCCCGCACGTCATGCGTTCGGCTCTGGCGGTCGAACTATTCCACAACATGACACTGGTCGTGGACGACATATTGGACCGCTCCGACAGCCGCCGCGACCGAGCCACGCTGCATGTTCGCTTCGGCGAGTTGACCGCTCTGATGGCGTCTGGCTACGTCGTTGCGGAAGGCTATCGTATCGTCCAGGACGACGCGCACGCAATCGGATTGCTCTCCGAACTGCTGCGGCGGCTGGGTGTTGCCGAGTGCATGCAATGGCGTCTGCGCAGAAGTCCGCTCGGCGTCGAGGACTGGCGCATGATCGCCGGCGAAGACACCGGCTCGATGTTTGAGGTCTGTGCCTGTCTCGGCGACCGCAGCAATCGCCTGCGCCGCTTCGGCGGCCTGTTAGGCGTTCTCTACCACGGGTGCGACGACGTCGGCGACGTGCGCGGTGCCAAGGCACTGGGCGGCGGCGGAGCGGAGGATCTCCGCGACGGGATCCTTACACTTCCGGCTGCTTTGGCGATTCGCGACCCGGCCATCGCGGAAATCTTCTGTGACCCGCGGGATGAGCGCGACATCGATGCGCTGGGCCGAAGCTTTCAGGCACAGCTTCCCGAGGCTGAGGCTCAACTCGACGAGATCGCCAGGCAGGCCCGCACAGAAGCGCGGCTGTTCGCCGCGGACCCGACGCCATTGCTCCACCTGATCGATCACACGCGTCAGCTAAGTGGCCGCTGATCACACCGAGCGACCACCCAGACGACGCTGCCGTGGTTCATTTGTACTCGACGAGCACTTCCCGATACGTCGTAGGGCCCGCGTTCTTGGCTTTGTGCCTGGCCGGAACACGCATCCCTTTTCCTGGGTCAGAAAGAACTTCCAGCACGCCGCTGTCTAGCTTCAGCGAATAAACCGTCCCGGTGGGTATCTCCAGGGTCCCCAGATCCTTTCCGTGTTCATCAAAGACCTGCAACGGCGCGCCATCGATCGCATACCACATGTAGCTGTGCTCATGCGTGTGCATCGGCGTTTCCTGTCCGGGTTCAAGCACGAAATTCCAAACGATGACCTTGTCGTTCTCGAATACCTTTTCGCTTCCCACGCCAGACATGTTTGCCTCCCGCTATCTGACGGGACAAAGGCTATGGCACGCGCCGTCAGGCGTCAATTTGCGACACGACAGTCATTTCGATACCATTCCTGGAAAGGAGTTCTTACAGCGTCCCGCGTTCGATCAATTCCGCCCGGGTTGCGAGCGCACGCTGTTCCCACAACAACGATCCGCGCGACCGCGCGAACTGCACGGCCAGATCAAGACAGGCAGCGATTTTCGGGCGTGGCAGGCCCTCGGCGGCGAAAGCAAGTGCCCGGACGCGGTGCAGTTCGGCCTCGGCGAAACGATGATCCATTGCTGCGCCAATCGAGAGGCCGGTCTCCAAAAGCCCCAGCGCCTCGGAACTACGGCCACATTCGATCAGAATCCGAGCCTCTTCGGCCAAATAGAGAGGCTTCCAGATGCGAGCACCGATGCGCTCGCGTTCCGCCTCGGCACGCCTCATGCGCTCCAGGCCCACGTCAGTCGCGCCGCCGACCGCCTGTCGCCAGCCGAGCAGGACCTCCAAGTGCACCGACCAGTAGTTGCCGCCGTGGCGCTGCGACAGCAGCAAAGCCTCGGTGGCGACCTCCCCAAGCGCCTCGACGTCGCGATCGATCATGTGGAACAGGCCGATGTAGAACGTGGCGTAGGCACTGGAACCGAAATGGCCGGCTTGGCTTGCGTGGCGCCGCCCGTCGGCGACCAGCGCGGCGGCCTCGGCATGCCGGCCAAGCTGCTGCATCACCAGGGCATGCTGGCCTAGGATACTTGGCAGCGGGTCGAGGGAATAATTGGCAATAAGTGCCTCGCGCCGTGTCCGATCGTAGAGTTTGAGCGCCTGCTCGAGGTGTCTAGAGGCAGCACGGATGTCGCCAGCCGCAAGGTAGGAGTGGCCGAGGCCGCGATGGGCGGTTAGGATCGCGTCGGCGTCGCCCTCGCGCTCGGCCCGCCTGAGGAAATTCCGCGCCTTGTCAAGCGCCTGTTCGCACCGGACGATCGAGGTGACGCACTCACCCCAAAGGAACGGTAACATCGACGGCATCTTGCCGAGCGAATCATAGATTGACAACGCGCGGGCGGTGTTGTCCTCGAACGCCGTCGATGCAAAGCCCTTGGTGACTTGCAGGGGCGCCTTGATCTGCACGCGCAAATCCAACTCCCATCGGTCCCGCTCGCGGCCGGCGGGCAGCGTTTGCAGCAACTCCAGCGCGCGCTGCAGATGGTTGGCCGCTTCCGAATTGGCCGAGCGGTGTAGCTCTCGCTGCCCCGCTCGGCTCCACCAGATGACGGCGGATGCGGACAGCCCCGCTTCGGTCAAATGGTGCGCAAGCAATTCCGGCTGGTTCTCCGCCATGCTCTGAAAGCCGGTTTCAATAGCTTGCGCGATACGCTTATGCAGGTCACGCCGCCGGCTGCGTAACAAACTGCCATAGGCTGTGTCGCGCACCAGCGCGTGTTTGAAGCTGTACAGCGTTTCGTGCGGACTCCTCCGGAAAAACAGCAGTTCCGCATCCACCAGCCGGTCCAAAGCGTCGCCAAGCTCATCCTCATCCAGCGGGGCGCAGGCGGCCAGCAGCTTGTGGGGGAACTCGCGGCCGAGGGCGGCACCAGTCTGCGCCACGATCTTCGCCGTCCCGAGGCGGTCGAGCCTGGCCATCAGCGAGTCTTGAAGTGTTGCCGGGACGACCACGTGGCGGTCATCCCCCCACTCACGGTCATCCTCGCTGGCAAACGCTGACCGAGATTCCAGCACCGCCTTGGTCAGTTCTTCGACGAACAACGCCACCCCGTCGGCCCGGTCCAGGATCTGATTTTGGACCCTGGATGGCAGAGGCCTACCGGCCGCGAGAGTCTCCGCAAGCTGCGCACAGTCGCATCGGGGAAGCCGCTCTAGCGTCAGTTCGGTTACCCCCGAGCCGTCGTGCCACGGCGGCTTGAAGCTCGGCCTGGAACTGACCACTGTCAGCATCGGGATCGAGCGAGCACACCGCAGGACGCGATCCAACAGCTCCAGCGTGGTAGGATCACTCCAGTGCGCATCCTCGAGCACGAACAGCCGCGGACGGTCCGGTGCGACTTCGGTCAGCAGTCGCGTGAGCGTCGTCAGGGTCTGCTCGCGTCGTTCATGCGGGCTGTCGTTGGATGCATCACCCGCACGGTGCGCGATCGAAAGCAGGTCGGCCAGGATCGGCTGAGCCTCGCGGCCGCCCGACCACTCCGCCAGCAACACCTGCAGTTTCGCAAGGCTGCCGGCCAGAGGGTCATCGGTGGCGATGCCGGCGGTGTGTTCCAGCCAGCGAATCGCCGGGCGTAAGGCGGTGTTACGGTGATGCGGCGAGCATTGATGGCAGATGTAGGTGTGGGGTTCGTCCATCAGGCGCTCACGTAGCGCCTCCAGCAGCCGTGACTTGCCGATACCGGGTTCGCCGGTCAGCAGCACCAGTTGCCCGCCGCTTGTTTGGGCGCGTTGCCAACGATCAAGCAGTAACGCCAGCTCAGCACTCCGACCAACAATGCCCGTCAGGGGACTATCGTGGGCAGCGGTGAAGCGGCTTGGCGTCGGCGCCTCGGCCAGCACCCGCCAGACCGGGGTGGGCTCGCCAATCCCCTTCAAGATCTGCTGGCCGAGTTCTTCCAGTGCGAACACCCCGCGCAGGAGTTCGCGGGTGCGTGCCGCGATAACCACACCCGCCGGCGGGGCGATCGCCTGTAGCCGCGCGGCGAGCGCCGGCGTTTGTCCGCTGGCGATGCTGTCGCGGTTGCCCCGCTCGAACGGGGCACCCACGACAACCAGACCGGTCGCGACGCCTGCTCGCGCCTGCAAGGCCGAGCCAGGGCGCAGCCCTGCGCCGCCGACGGCTGCGACCGCGCGCAACGCTGCCCGTACAGCCCGCTCCGCCGCGTCTTCGTAAGCGGCCGGGTAACCAAAATAGGCCACCAAGCCGTCGCCAAGGTATTCCGCCACGTGGCCGCCAAAGTTTGCGACGGCATCGCGGCAAATTTGCATGAAGCCGTCCACCACCTCACGCAAATCCTCCGGGTCGAGCTGCGAGGCGAGCGTGGTGAAATCGACCATGTCGATGAACACGACGGTCAGGTTGCGCCGCTCCGCCTCGGCGGCCCATCGTGCGTCGGGTGACGCCCCCCGCGCTGGGTCAAGTTCGACAATCGCCTGAAGCAGCCTTCGCCGATGTCCGAGTGGCAGGCCCATTCGCTCAAGGTCTGCCTCCGTCAACTGCGGCAGGACGGTGCCATCAATTGCATGATCGGCGAAAAGCTGCTGATAACTGCCAAGGCCCTGACGATCCAGCCAGTCTCCGACCGAGACGACATGCCGTCCGCCACTCATGCCGATCGACCGCATGGAGTGCGTTGGCTTGGGTCCTCGACACTGCAGCTATTCCTCACGTTCGCCTCGCCCGGGTAGCAGTCTTATTTGAAATCGATTCCGCAACAGATCAAGCGATCTTGATAGGCCGGTTTGTAACACCGGGCAAAGCCACCCTACCATGCGATACGCGGTGGCGCTGTTGAAAGCGGCGCCAACACACTTGTCATGACACAAGCGCGGAAGATCATCCCCCAGCGCTCGGACCTTACGCATCCACGACTGCGACGGCCTCGATCTCGATCATGAAATCCGGACCGGCCAGGCGGGTGACGCCGACCGTGGTGCTGGTCGGGGTCGCCACGCCGAAATAGCGCATGCGCACGTCAGCACATTTCTGGAATTCATCGAAGTCGGTCACGAACGTGTTGGTCTTCACCACATTAGCCCAGGTCGCGCCGGCCGCCCTCAGACAGCGATCGAGATTCTGCAAGGTCTGTTCCAGCTGCGCGCGCATGTCGCCCTTGCCGACGCAGTTGCCATCTACGTCGCGCGCGAGTTGGCCTGCGATATAGATGACCTTGCCGGTCCCGCTCACGGTCACGACGTGAGAGTAGGATGGTTGTCCGGCGGACAGCCTTACGTTCATCCCCTCGGGCTGAAACCGCTCGATCTTGACCGCCATTCCCATCCCCTTTCTTGTATCGCGCTACCGCAAGCGCGGGCCGGCGTCCATTCCCAGCAACACCCGCCCGCCGATCGGGTACCACTCCGGTGCGACCGTGACCGTCTGACCGACGACGTGCAGGTCGCGCCAGCACTCGGCCAGGCGGTTCTCGCGCTTGAACGATGTGCTGCCGCCGTGCCGGTACACCAGATCCATCGCCTCGCGGGCGCTGTCGGCCGCGTAGGTCGAGGCCAGCCGGCAGCGCGTCCGTTGCTCGAGGTTGGTCTCCTCCCCGGCCGCGATGGTGTTCCACAGTTCAGCGATCGTAGCGCTGCGGTAGCTACGCCCGGCGTTCAGGATTGCGTCGGCCCGCCCGACCGCGTCCTGGACCTGCGGACTCTCGCACAGCATGCCGGTCCGGCCACGCGGCGTCTTCTCACCGGCCAGCTTGATCAGCGCGTCGATGCCGGCGCGTGCGATGCCGGAGATCACCGCGCTGTGGTGGGGTCCCACCCAGGCCTGGGTCGGCAACGCATAGGTGAGGCCCGGCCACCGTGCCCATTGGTTGTCCAGTGGGATGCCGGCATGTGGCATCGTCCGCCGCTGCGGCAAGAAGACATCCTCCACCGTCCAATCAAAACTGCCGGTTCCGCGCAGCCCGGCAACGTTCCAGGTGCCCTCGATGACCTGTGCTTCCGCGCGCGGAAAGAATCCCCGCCAGTACTGCGAGACCCCGTCCGCGCCGCGGCGCGGCTGGCCATTGTCGAGAATCTGGAAGCTTCCCAGCATCCAGGACGCCTCCCGGCACCCGCTGCCGAAGGTCCAGCGCCCACTGACGCGATAGCCGCCTTCGACTGGTACCGCCTGACCGCCCCCCTGCACCGCGGTGCCCGCGATCACGGTGTCGGCGCCATGGGCGTAAATCTCGTGGACGCCCTCGTCCGGCAACCCAAGTGAGACGAGTTGGCCGATGCCGTTGTTGGCCACGTTCCAGCCGACCGAACCAGCACCCTCGGCAAGGCGTTCGACAACGCGAAGGAAGGTCAGCGGGTCAGCCTGGAGGCCGCCCAGACTGCGCGGGATCACCAGGCGGTAGAAGCCGGCGGCGTGCAATTGCTCGACCAGTGGTTGCGACAGACGCTGCTCGTCCTCGATTTCCTCGTGATACACCCGAAGCAAGGGAAGCAGAGCGGCCGCGGTCCGCACCAAGGGCTCGGCGTCAACATCTGCAGGTAAATACGTTGCAACTTCGGCCGTCGTGTCCATTGGTTCCTCCTGCCGTCGTTCGGGGTCGCCAGGTCTGGACCTAGCTCGTATCAGCTGTTTCGTCCCGCGTGATTTGGTCTACGGTCTGAGCCACGCCGTCAAGCATCCGTCCGGTTGCGTCGGATCGGGCCCGATTAAGTGAGCTTTTACACCTCCAGCGGCGCGTCCATCCCCACAACGCGCCTATACGCGTCCCTGACCGCATCGGAGGCTGGCTGGGTGTCCTCGCGCAGACTGCGCGGTGTGATCGCGATAAAGGCGATCTGCCAATTCTCTGGGATCGGCGTTCCCACCTTCGGCAGGAACGCGTGCGGCGCTCCAGGGGAATTATGAAAATGATCGCCGCCGGTCACCCGGGTCAGGACGGGTCGTCCATCGTTGTCGATAGAAAACGCTTCCGCCTCGCCGACGACATACATCGGAAACTGATCAGTCCGGCTTTTTGCATGTCTGTGCAACTCGACTTTTGACAGGAAGACGGCGGCAACCCATCGGCCATGGCGGTTGCGACCATTTGGCCAGACGCTGCTTCCGGACAGGTCCATCGGCGTCGGCAGCCTGTGCTGTTCGCGGCCGAGAACGTCGCGCAAGGCCTGCTTCGGGTCGAACTCTTTCTCGCCATCGCGAAACGAAGCTCGGATCGTGTCGAAATCCTGATAGACCGCTTTCATCCAGGCGAGCTCGTCCTCCGCCAGTCCATGATCCAACACCGGAATGTCTGGTTCCTGGGACATCAATGGTTCCTTCCTGCTTGGCTCCGGGTGAACAGCGTGCGAGCGACGCATCGCATCGCCCGCAGCAGCCGGTCCTTAAGGCATCAGTGCAGGGCGTAGAAACCCTTGGCGCCTCCGGCCATCACTTGCTGACGCGTGTTCTCCGACAGGCCCTTCAGCTTTTGGCGCACCAGTTCCGGCGCGCCGGGGAAGAAGCCGTCGGGGTGCGGATAGTCGGTCGCCCAGAGAATCTTATGCGGCCCAATGTAATCGGCCAGGACCGACAAGCTGCCTTCCACAGGCTCAAAGGAAATCCAGCAGTTGCGCTGGAAGATTTCACTCGGACGCATCGACAGGCCGGAATCGTTGAAGCCCTGGTCGTCGAAATGCCGATCCATCCGTTCCAGCCACGGCACGATCCAGCCGCCGCCGGATTCCAGGAAGCCGATGCGCAGCTTCGGATGCCGGTCGCACACGCCGCCCCAGATCATGCTGAGACAGGCCATCATCATTTCCATCGTGTGCGTAACGATATGGCGAGCGCCACGGGTGTCGAAACGGTCCATGCCGACCTGCGGCATGCCGCTGTTGCCGCCTTCATGGAAACCCACAGCCATATCCAGGGCTTCCACCGCGTCCCAGAACGGCTCGTAGTCGGGATGATGAATCATCTTGTTGTTGTAAGGATTCGGTCGCACGAAAACACCGCTCATCCCCAGGGTTTCACTCGCAAATTTCATCTCGGCAATGGCGGCGTCGACCGACTGCAGCGGAATCATCGCGATGCCGAATAGGCGATCGGGGTAGGGCTTGCAGTAGTCGGCGAGCCATCGGTTGTAAGCGCGGCAGACCGCGGCGGAAATTTTCGGATCCTCGATGGAGCCAGCGAACAAACCGATCGAGGGATACAAATAGGCCGCGTCGATCCCGTCCAGATCCATATCGGGGATGCGCGCGTGCGGGTCGAAGCCGCCTTTACGGCCGTCCTTATACTCCAGCGCGTCGTCCACCACGACGCCGTCACGTGCGCCCACCGCGCCGATCGAGCCAAGCCCCTTCTCGCTGCCCAGCATCTTTTCCCCGATCAGCAGCCGCTCCTTCCCCTTGTCGTCGCGCACCAGTCGCGGGGCGTGATCCCGATAGGCGGGATCGATGTAGTCCGCCCAAAGCTCCAGCGGCTCCAGGATATGCCCATCGGAGTCAATACAATTGTAGCTGCGGGTCATGGTTCCTCTCCTTCCTGCGGATTGCGTGATGTCAGTGCTCGCGCTGCTAGCCGATCAACACGATCCAGGTCCGCTTTGCGGCACTTTATTTGGACGTACGGCTGGGTTTCTCGTCGTCGGCTACGCTGGCATACCCGTCGGCGGAGGGCAAGCGAACGGGCATTCCCAACAGGAGGTTTGGACCGCCAATCGCTTTATAATCAACACAAAGATTGCCGCTCTCACCACAAACGGCTACCGATGAACTCAAGCTGCGCACGGAAGCCCGGATGGACAAGACCCTGCACGACAGGCTGACCGGATGGCGGAGGCACCTTCACGCCAACCCGGAACTCACCTTGCAGGAACAACAGACCGCGGATTTCGTGCAAGGCCGCCTGACTGAACTCGGCATTCCGTTCGTTACCAACGTCGGCGGCCATGGCGTGGTCGCCACCCTCAGCCGCGGCCTGTCCAACCGTTGCGTGGGCCTACGCGCCGACATGGACGCGTTGCCGATTCAGGAGACCAGCAGCCTGCCGTATGCCTCCACCACGCCGAACGTCATGCACGCCTGCGGCCACGACGGTCACACCACGTCCCTGCTGGGCGCCGCCGCCCTGCTGGCGGCCGATCCTGGCTGGTCCGGCACCGTGCACCTGGTGTTTCAGCCGGCCGAGGAAGGCGGCGGCGGCGCCAAAAGCATGATCGCCGACGGTCTGTTCGATCGTTTCCCGATGGAGCGGATCTTCGCCTACCACAACTGGCCGGGCCTGGAGGCGGGAACCGTCGCCGTTCACGACGGCCCGGTCATGGCCGCCGGCAATCGCCTCGCCTTCACCGTCACCGGGCATTCCGGTCACGCCGCGATGCCGCATCTGACGCGCGATCCGATGGTGGCGTCGGCACACCTGCTGCTGGCTTTGCAATCGATTGTCTCGCGCACCGTCGATCCCCTGGACAGCGCCGTTGTCACCATCGCCACCATGCGCGCTGGATCCGCGGCCAACCAGATCCCCGGCCAGGCGGTCATGCGCGGCACCATGCGCGTGCTGCGCAACGACGTAGCCAAAACCGTGGAACAGGCGATTCATCGCATAGCCGACGGCATCGCCCGCAGCTTTGACGTCGGCATCGAGGTGGCGATCCGACCCGGCGTCCCGTTGACCGCGAATGCGCCGGCCGAACGCGATCTCGCTGTCCAGGCCGCGGCGGCGGCCGGTTTGCAAGTGCGCCGCGACCTCGCCCCAGCGATGACCGGCGAGGATTTCGCCTGGTACCTCGGCCATCGCCCTGGGGCTTTCGTCTGGATCGGCAACGGGCCGGCGGAGGACGGACGCGACCTCCATAACGCCAATTACGATTTCAACGACGCGATCCTGCCCGCCGCATCCGGCTTTCTGGCAACCCTCGCGAAGCGGGCGCTGACTTAAAGCCGGCGCCGGGGCGCTTGCCGAAACGGCCATACATCCCAACTCTGTCCTATCCACTAATCCAGAAGGACGCCCACCATGGCCGAAATCCCCGCCGGATACCTTGATCTGCTCACCCAGAAGAAGGCGATCGCCAACCTTGCCACCCTGCAGCCGGATGGCTCGCCGCAGGTGACGCCGGTCTGGTTCGATTACACCAATGGCGTGGTACGGGTGAACACGGCAAAGGGCAGGATCAAGGCTCGCAATCTGTCCAAAGGATCGAAGGTTGCCATCTCCATCGTCGACCCGGACAATGCCTACCGCTACATCCAGATTCGCGGGGCTGTGACGAAAGAATCGACCGACGGCGCGGTGGCGCATATCGACAGCCTGGCCAAGAAGTATCTCGATAAGGACGTCTATCCCTGGCACAACGACAAGGATGTCCGTGTGACTTACGAGATCACGCCGTCGGCAGCTCAGGCGATGGGATAGCCGCGTTCAGCCGCGGCGTATCATTCCGAACAACCGATGGCGGCGACCACCGTGCCGCCATTCCCCGGCCCGGTGCGGCCGAGGCGATGGTGCGTCCTGGTTCAACCCCGTGCTACGGTTCGGGATAAACCAGAATACCGGTGGAACGCCCATGGCTGGCCGCACGTCCTACGCCGTTTTGGTCTGGCGCATCTCCTGGCACATCTCCGGGGTGGCGCTCGTGCTGGCGGGGCTGCTGGCGGGCCCGTCGCGCGCCTGGGCGCTCGGTGCGGATCCCCGCCCCGGCGAAACCATCACGCAGTATCTTACACCGGAGATCCTGCAGTCGCTGTTTCCCGGCGCCGAACGGATTGGTGGCGTCGAAGGCACGCCGCCGGCCGCCGCGGTGTTCAAAGCCGGCCAACCTATCGGATACATCTTCTCCACATGGGATGTGACCCGGTCCGCGGGGTTTGCCAACCGCCCGCTGGTACTGTTGGTTGGCATCAGTCTTGCCGGCCGCATTACCGGAGCCAGACTGGTCCACCACGCCGAGGCGATCGGCATCCTCGGCCTCCGCGACGAGGACTTTCTGCGTTTCCCTGACCAGTTCACCGGCTACGACCTCAACAACGGGGTTGATTTCGTGCGGCAGCCGAAACCGTTGCCCGATCTGGCGCGACCGTCGGCAACGGACCGACCCGCCGGGCAGGTCGACGCGATCGCACACGCCACCACGAGTTCGATCATGATGAGCGATGGGGTGGTTCGCGGCGCGCGTATGGTGGCTCGCAGCCGGGGCATTATGCCGGCGGCGAAGCGGCGCTCCGGACAGGTCGACGTCGATCGTTTCACACCGGCCGATTGGGGTGCGCTGGAAGCCGCCGGTGCCGTCGCACATCTGCATCTTGCCTATCAGGACGTGCTGCAAAAGCTGCGTGAGCGAGGTGGCACGCGGATCACTGACGCCGACCGCAATGCCGGTCCCCAAGACCCATTTCTCGATCTTTATGTTGCCCTGCTGACGCCGGCCGATATCGGCATCAATATTCTGGAAGCGAATTGGTACGCCAAATACATGTACGCCAGCGGACGCGGCGTCGACGACCAGATGGTATTGATCGCCGCGAACGGCCGTTTTTCCATCCTCGGCGCCGGCTGGCAGACACAGCATGTGATCGCCCCGATCGAGATCGTGCAGGGCGAACGGACTATCCGCCTATTGACCACGCGGGTCGACGCCCTGCCGTTCCTGCATGCGGTCGGCGCCCCGCCCCTGACCGAACGGGCCCTGGTCTTCGTTCCAACCGAAGGCGGCCTCGACCCTGCGCAACAGTGGCAGCTGCGGCTGCTCGTCCCTGGCGAAACCGCAGACGGCAAGCCCGTTTTCGCGGACTTCGCGCTGCCCTACCGACTGCCCGACAGCTATTTGGCCCAGGGGGCGAAAGAACCTGCGACCAACGATGCCTTCGATAACGAGCGTCTGGCGTGGCCGGCAATCTGGCGAGCGCGCACGGGGGAAATTGCCATCCTCGGCACTGCCCTGGCGGCACTTACGGCAATCCTCTTCCTGCAGGCCCCGATCAGCCGCAGGCCAAGGCTGCATCGCTGGATCAGAACCGGCTTCCTCAGTTGGACGCTGATCTGGCTTGGCTGGTACGCCGGGGCGCAGTTGACGGTGGTCTCCGTGATCACCTGGATCCACTCGCTGGTGACCGACTTCCGCTGGGACTACCTGCTCGCCGATCCTCTGATCACCATTCTCCTCGGGTTCACCATCGCCAGCCTGTTCCTGTGGGGACGCGCCGCCTTCTGCGGCTGGCTATGCCCGTTCGGCGCGCTGCAGGAACTGACCAACAAGGCCGCCCGCGGCCTGCGCATCCCGCAACTCAAGATTCCCATCGCACTGCATTCCCGCCTGGTCCTGGGGAAATATGTCTTGTTCGTCGCGCTGGTCGCGGTTTCGTTCGTCTCCTGGGATCTGGCGATGGCGGGGACCGAGATCGAGCCATTCAAGGCGGCTATCATCCTGCGTTTCATGACCGAATGGCCGATGGTCGCCTATGCTTTGGCACTGATCGCGGCAACCCTCTTCGTCGAGCGCTTCTACTGCCGGTTTGCCTGCCCGCTCGGCGGCGGGCTGGCGATCTTCGGCAAGGTCAGGGTCTTTAACTCGCTGAAACGCCACGCCGAGTGCGGCAGCCGCTGCCGGGTCTGCGAGACTGTCTGCCCAGTGGGTGCGATCAAACGCGATGGTCGGATCAATATGAACGAATGTTTCTACTGCCTGGATTGCCAGGTCACTTATTACAACGACCATGTCTGCCCGCCGATGGTATGGCGGCGCAAGCTGCTGGAACG
>DASYBP010000622.1:0-11123 GCA_036500715.1 Rhodopila sp. | reverse complement strand
ATCCGCCGCCAGATTACGCCGCATCGCCCGGGCCGCCAGTTGATCGGACCCCGGCGCCCGGCCAAGCCCGAGGTCGATCCGCCCGCGATGCAACGCCGCCAGCGTGCCAAACTGCTCGGCGATCAGCAGCGGAGCGTGGTTCGGCAGCATGATGCCGCCGGCACCGACGCGGATGGTGCTGGTGGCCATGGCGATGTGGGCGAGCGCGACCGCCGTGGCGGCACTGGCAATGCCCGGCATATTGTGGTGTTCCGCCATCCAGAAGCGGCGATAACCCAGCGCCTCGGTATGGCGGGCGAGATCGACCGAGTTGCGCAGCGCCTGGCCGGCGTCGCTGCCTTCGGGGACCGGGGAGAGATCGAGGATGGATAATGGGATCATCCGCCCAACATAGGGTGGGATGCGCGCCCACGGAATATGACGCGGAATATCACGTTAGGATAACCGTATGTACATTCCCTTCGACAACAGTTACGCCCGATTGCCCGAACGGTTTTACGCGCGGCTGGACCCGACGCCGGTCGCGGCGCCGAAACTGGTGCGGCTGAATGCAACGCTGGCGCGAACCCTGGGAATCGACCCCGACGACCTGGCCAGTCCGGATGGCGTCGCCGTTCTGGCGGGCAACGCGGTGCCCGCAGGGGCGGAGCCGATGGCGCTGGCCTATGCCGGCCATCAGTTCGGCCATTTCGTGCCGCAGCTTGGCGACGGACGCGCCATCCTGCTTGGTGAGGTCGTCGGACGCGACGGCGTTCGCCGCGACATCCAGCTCAAGGGCTCTGGCGCGACACCATTTTCCCGCAACGGTGACGGACGCGCCGCGCTCGGGCCGGTGCTGCGCGAATACCTTATCAGCGAGGCGATGGCCGCCCTGGGGGTGCCGACCACAAGAACACTCGCCGCGGTAACCACCGGTGAGAAAGTGTGGCGTGAGACCATGTTGCCGGGTGCCGTGCTGACCCGCGTCGCCGCCAGCCATATCCGCGTCGGGACCTTCCAGTATTTCGCCGCCCGTGGCGATGCGGATGGCGTGCGACTGCTGGCGGACTATGCGATAGCCCGGCACTACCCGCAGGCTGCCGGCGCCGCTGATCCATATCGCGGCCTGTTGGACGAGGTCATTGCGCGGCAGGCTGATCTGGTGGCGCAATGGCTGCTGGTCGGATTTATCCATGGGGTGATGAACACCGATAACTGCTCGATTGCCGGCGAAACGATCGACTACGGCCCCTGTGCGTTCATGGATGCTTACGATCTCGGCACGGTGTTCAGTTCGATCGATCATCAGGGGCGTTATGCCTATGGCAATCAACCACGCATCGCGCTGTGGAATCTTGCGCGGCTGGCGGAATGTCTCCTTCCATTACTTACGGGAAAGGAAAAGGCAGCCGAGGAGGCGTTGTCCGCCTTCGCGCCACGCTTTCAGACCGCATATGCCGAAGGGCTGCGGCGCAAGACTGGCCTGCTGACGCCGCGGCCGGGGGACGACGAGCTGATCCAGTCGCTGCTGAAGCTGATGGCGGCCAACGGGGCGGATTTCACCCTGACCTTTCGGCATTTGTCCGACGCGGCCGAGGGCCGGGATGCCGCGGCTCGTGCGTTGTTCAAGGATCCTGGCGCGTTCGATGCCTGGACCGACACCTGGCGGGGGCGGCTGGAGCACGAAACCAACCCGGCCGCCGTCATGCGCACGGTGAACCCGGCGTTCATTCCACGCAATCACCTGGTGGAGGCGGCCTTGTCCGCGGCAGTCGAACGTTCGGATGTTCAGCCATTTGATGATTTGCTGCAGGTTCTATCGCGGCCATTCGAAGACGACCCGGCAAAGGCGTATTATGCGGCGCCGCCGCGGGAGGAGCAACGTGTTCTGCAGACTTTCTGCGGGACCTGACGCGGCACACCCAGGTTCAAGTTCGGGTTTCCAGCCTGACGTTTCTGCGCTATACTGCAAAAAAATAAAGCAATCTGGCGGTCGGCGACAGGGGGAACGCAGATGCCTATCAAACGCAGGAACGTCATACAGGCCGTACCGTTGCTGGGTTTACTCGGCACGGGCACGGTCTCGCACCCGGCCCGGGCACAGAGGAAATACGGCCCGGGAGCGAGCGACACCGAGATCAAAATCGGTCAGACCATGGCCTATTCCGGCCCCGCTTCGGCATACGGAGTGATAGGCAAGTGCGAAACGGCTTACTTCAGGAAGATCAACGAGCAGGGCGGCATCAACGGCCGCATGTTGCGGCTGATCTCCCTCGACGACGGCTACTCCCCGCCCAAGACGGTGGAGCAGACGCGCAAGCTCATTGAGGAGGAGGAGGTGCTGTTCACCTTCAACTCGATCGGCACGCCGACCAACGCGGCGGTGCAGAAATACCTCAACGGAAAGGGCGTGCCGCAGCTTTTCGTCGCGACAGGAGCGTCGCGCTGGGGCGATCCAGAGCATTTTCCCTGGACGATCGGATGGGCGCCGACCTATCGCGCCGAAGGAACCGTCTACGGTAAATACATTCTGCAGAACATTCCGGACGCAAAGATCGCCGTCCTCTATCAGAACGACGATTACGGCAAGGACTTCCTCAACGGGTTCAAAGACGGGCTCGGCGAGGCTGGCCAGAAGCTGATCGCTAAGGAGGTCACCTACGAGCCGACGGACCCAACGATCGATTCGCAGATCGCCACCTTGCAAAGCACCGGTGCAAATGTGTTCTTCGATGTGGCGATTTCGAAATTCGCAGCCCAGGCGATCCGCAAGGTCGCCGATCTCGACTGGCGGCCGACCCATTTCCTCAACAGCCCTGCCGGCTCCATCGCCATGACGCTGGTCCCGGCGGGAATCGACAAGTCGATCGGGCTGATTACATCGACCTACATCAAGGACATCAACGATCCGACCTTCGCAGACGCGCCTGACGTGAAGTTCTATTTGGACTTCATGAAGAAGTACGTGCCGGAGGGGGCCATCAACGACGCTGCCTACGCGTACGCGCTTGCTGTCGCCAGCACGCTGATGCAGGTGCTCAAGCAATGCGGTGATGACCTGACTCGCGAGAACATCATGCGTCAGGCGGCCAACCTGCACGACCTCGAGGTGCCGATGCTGCTGCCAGGCATTCGGATCAACACGAGCCCCACGCGGTTCTTCCCGGTGAACCAGGAACAGATGGCACGGTTCGACGGCAAATCCTGGGTGCGTTTCGGCGACGTCATCAGCGCATGATCTGCCCCGCTACGCCTTCGACAAACGCTCCCGCGCCTTGCGCAACGCGGCGACACTGCGATCGAGCAGGACGCGTTCTTCGTCTGACAGTGAAGGCGGATAGAATTCGCGCAAGCCTCGGCGGCCGATCACACCTGGCAGCGACAGCGTCAGGCCAAACTCCGCGTTGAATGCGCCGATCGGCACCGCGAGCCCCTCGTCGCGCACCACCGCCTCAGCGATGCGCGCGCAGACCATGCCGATGCCGTACTGACTGGCCTCGTTGCCCTCGATGATGGCGATGTTCGCGTAGCGGACCTCCTGCTCCACGCTCTTGCGAAATGCGGTCGCGTCTTCGCGGCGCGTGCGCAGCAGGTCTGACATGGGGACCCCCGCGATGCGTGCACCCGACCAGACGAAAACCTCCGAGGTGCCATGCTCGCCAAGGATCTGTGCTTCGACAGTGTCAGGGCTGACCTCGAGTTTGCGCGCGATGTGTGTGCGAAAGCGCAGGCTGTCGAGCCAGGTGCCGGTGCTGAGGACTGCGTCGTGACCCGCGAGTGTGCGGGTCAGATCGGCCAGCGGATCGGGCGGATCGGTCACCGCCAGCAGCACCGCATCTGGCGCCGCCGCAACGATCCGCGGGATGATGTCGCGGTAGATCTCGGCATTCTTGTCGAGCAGTTTGAGCCGGCCCTCCGGGTCGCGGCGATCGGTCGCGCCGCCGGCTTTCTCGTTCACGCCGGAGGTGATCATCACCAGTCCGCAGCCGGCAAGGTCGGCATAGCTGCCATCGATAACGTCGATGGGCGGTCCGAGCGGGACGCCATAACGGATATCGGTTGCGACTGCCGTAGCGCGCTTTGGGGTGCGGTCGACCAGGACGATTTCCCGCGCGCTGCCGCGCAGGACCAACGCCATGACGCAGGCCGCGCCGACGCCGCCCGCCCCGACTACACCAACTTTCATGGTCCGATCTCCGAAACACCGTCAGCGTCACAACGCCCGAGGCTGGCCCGGTTCGCTCAACAGATCGCGATGCGGTCGCCTTCCGGGCTTAGCAGCCGAGTGCACCGGCGAGAACGGTCAGGACGACGCATTCGGTGGCGACCTCGGTCGCGCCGAGAACGTCGCCAGTGTGGCCGCCGATCTGGCGGTCGGCGAGCGTTGCCACGACCAGCGCGGTGGCGAATCCGGAGATTACCACCACGCTCGCCATCACGAGCGGCAGCAACGCGTACCCCGCCAGGATGGACAGCCCCACTCCCGCGACGGCATTGCGCATTGGCGGGCTGCCGACGGAGGCCCCCATCCCCTCCGCCCGTGCCGGCGACAGTGTCATCAATGGAAGGATCATCGCGCTGCGCCCAAGCATCCCCGCCAGAATCAGGTCCCGCGCATCGTCCAGCGCCGCGATCGCCGCTGTCCGCATCATCAGGGACAAAAGCAGCGCCACCACGCCGTAACTGCCGATGCGGCTGTCGTGCATGATTTCCAGCTTGCGCGCCCGTGTGGCACCGCCGCCGAAACCGTCGGCGGTGTCCGCGAGGCCATCCTCGTGGAAGGCGCCGGTGAGAACCAGCATCACCGCCAACGTCCAGGCAGCGGCGAGAAGTGCTGGTACGTGCGCCAAGCGGACCAGCCAGTCGATCAACGCGCCGGTTCCGTTCACGGCCAGGCCCACGATGGGAAACGCCCAGACGCAACGCCCAAGGTCCGGCGACCCACCGAACCGGCTAACGGGCAGCCGGGTGAGCAGCGTGAAGGCGCTCGTGATGTCGGCCAGCAGGATCAAGCCCTGTTGTCGACGGCGGCGTGGGCGAATGTCGCCATGCCGGCGTGACACGCGACCGCGGCGCGCAGCAGCGGGACAACCAGCGTGGCCGCCGATGCCTCGCCCAGCCGCATCCCAAAATCCAGCAGCGGGTGCAGGCCCAGCGCCGCGGCAAGGGCACGATGGCCGGCCTCGGCGGAAACGTGGGCGAGCATCGTGTGCCGCAGCGCATCCGGCCGCACCCGCGTCAAGGGCGCGGCGGCGGCGGTGCAGACGAACCCGTCCAGCAGCACCGGAATGCCGAGGTGGCGCGCCGCCAGCGTGGCGCCGAGGATGGCTGCGAGTTCGCGTCCGCCGAGCGCCATGGCGATCAGCAGCGGGTCGCTCAGCCTTCCGGCGTGACGACGCAGGGCGGCATCGACAACCGCTCGCTTGCGCTGCAGCCCGGCGTCGTCGATGCCGGTTCCGCGTCCGGCCCACTGCTCACCATCGCCGCCGAACAGCGCCGCGGCGACCGCAGCGGCAGCGGTGGTATTCCCGATCCCCATCTCGCCTACGCAGAGCAGATCGCGGTCGGGCGCGACCGCATCGTAGCCGGCCGAAACAGCGCGGAGGAATGCCACTTCGTCCATGGCGGGTGCCTCGGTGAAATCCTTGGTGGGGGTGTCGAGGTCCATTGGGATTACCCGCAGGATCGCGCCCGCGACCGCGGCGATCTGGTTGATCGCTGCACCGCCCTGGTCGAAGTTGGCGACCATCTGTGCGGTGACCGTCTCGGGAAACGCGGAGACACCCTGTCGTGTGACGCCATGACTGCCGGCGAAGACCAGGACGTCGACCGAGTCCAGTCGGGGCATCGGGCGACCCTGCCATCTCGCCAGCCACGCGGTCAGATCTTCGAGCCGTCCCAGGCTGCCCGCCGGTTTGGTCAAAGTTGCCTGCCGTTCGCGGGCGGCGTTCTCGGCGCTGTCGCTGCCAGCCGGCAGGTCGAGGCAGGCGCCGCGCAAGGCATCCAGGCTGATAAATTCCATCGTGCAAGACCTGGTTCAATGGATTCGGACCGGTATTCCATTTGAAGCGCTCACCGTCGCACTGCATAGTAGCGTACCCAACATTCGCGAGTGTCCTGGCCATTCCCGAAGCACCGCAAACAACGCTCGTTCTTGGCGGCGCGCGATCAGGCAAAAGCCGCTACGCCGAAGAGATCATGATCCGCCATTCCCGGCCGTGGATTTACCTCGCCACCGCCCAGGCCCTAGACGATGAGATGCGCCACCGCGTCGCCGAACATCAGGCGCGGCGGGGCGAGGGATGGGTTACGGTCGAGACGCCAATCGCAGTGTCGGATGTGCTGCGCCGGGAGGCTACGCGGCCGGTATTGGTCGACTGCCTGACGCTGTGGCTGAGCAACCTGATCCTCGGTGAGCATGACCTACCGGCCGCGACGGCGGATCTGGTGGCCGTCCTGAACCGGCGCCAAACACCGACGGTGCTGGTCAGCAACGAAGTCGGGCTCGGCATCGTGCCCGAGACGCCGTTGGGGCGGTCATTCCGGGACGAGGCCGGCCGGCTGAATCAAGCCATGGCGGCGCTCGCCGGCAAGGTCGTCTTCATGGTTGCGGGCTTGCCGATGACGGTGAAATGAGGATCGCCTGATCCGCCACCCGGCGCCGTTGATCGAGCCGGGAATCTGCTACGGGCGGCTGGATGTATTGCGGCGGATTCGTTGGCGGAAACGCTGGCGTGCGACCCGGGCTTGCAGTGGCGCTGGCGTTGCGGACGGAAGGTCGCCGAATAGGTCATTGACAGACTCGGTCAATGACCTATGATTCCTCTATACGCTTCGGCTGGGACCCGCCCAACAGCGACCGCAATGCGCAGGAACGCAGGTTGCCGTTCGCGGTGGCGATGGCGCTGTTCGACGGCCCCACGCTCGAGGTCGACGACACTCGCCGCGAGTACGGCGAGCGACGGATCATCGCCGACGGCGCGGTCGCCGGACGGGTGTTGGTCTGCGTCCACACCTGGCGTGGGACGCAGGGGGCGCCGCTGCGCTGGATTATCAGCCTGCGCAAGGCCAACAAGGGAGAGACCCATGCCTACCGTACCATCTGCCCGCAGTGACCTCGACCTCGCCCGCATCGACTGGCGCCGCGTCGACGCCACCGACGATCCCGACATTGCCCGCCAGGCTGAAGCCGATGTCGATACGGCGCCGGTGTTTTCCCCCGCCCAACTGCTGGCCGCGGCCAGGCGCATCGAACCCGACGCAGTCGAAGACGTCCGTGCTTTGCGCACACGGCTCGGTCTGTCGCAAGAAGCCTTCGCCGCCCGCTTCGGCTTCTCCGTCGATACCGTCCGCCAGTACGAAAGCCACCGCCGCACGCCGACCGGTCCGGCCCGCACTCTGCTGCGAGTGATCGCGCGCGAACCTGACGCGGTCATCCGTGCGCTCGCCGGACGATGACGCCGACGTCGCGCAGATCCGCGCCAAGGCCGGAAACTAGCAAACTATTCCCACCGACGGCATCCGATCTGGCTGGATCGCGGCTCGCGCGAGCCGAGGCCGCGTATGTTATACGGCCGCGTCGTTACGCCGTGACGGGCGGCCTATGTTGGCCCATGATTCATAGGATTCGCAACAAACTTATATAATTGAAATATATATGGTTTATTGTTGCATAGTTTTGGTGCAGAAGGCGACCGCTACTCGAAGAAATCCTCATCAACCTTCTTGATATGGAGGACCTCTTCGACTCGACATCCCACGTTGTAGCGGATCATGAGCTTGGCGAGTTGCTCACCATCAATCAGGACAATGCGCTTGCTGAGGAATTCCGCGGTTTCCTTTGCCGAGGGTGAAAAGGTCGAGGTGGTCACAAACAGGCCCTTCGTCGCCTTGTGACGGTCGAGGCTCCCGAAGAAGTCGCGGATCGCGGCAGAGCCGATGTTGTTCCCTTCCGCATAGCGCTTGGCCTGGATGTACACGCGATCGAGCCCGAGCGCGTCCTGATCGATCACGCCGTCAACCCCGTCGTCACCGCTGCGGCCGAGTGCACGTCCCGCATCGGCTGCGGATCCTCCGTAACCCATGCTGAGGAGCAGGTTGACGATGAGGCGCTCGAAGAAGGCGGGAGGTGCCGCACGCACCCGGTCAAGCAGATCCTGCCCGAGCGATGTCTCGACCTGTTTGTGCGCCACCCGCATGATCTCATCAGGGGTTTCAGTGCGGCTGATAAGCCCAGGTTCGGCCGGTTTGGCCGGCAGGACACTCTGACCACTCTCCTCAGCCGACCGCTTGGTGAATTGTCGGAACTCATCGAACCGGTTGAGAAACTCGTTGTCGATGCGCGGGGGATGCGCGGTGATCACCTGCCGGCCGCGTTCCGTGATCCGGAAATGTCCGCGCCGGGTGCTTTCCAACAGACCCGCCTTGGTCAGGTAAGTTTTGGCCCAATGAACCCGGTTGCCAAACAAGGTCTGCTTCCCAGAGGGTAACAACTGGGCTCTTTCGTCCGGAGAGAGATTGAGCTGTTCGGCAAGACGGTCCACAGCATCGCCGATGCGGATCTCGCCGGCGGCTGAAGCCATCAGCACGGGGAGCATAAGGGACTGGTAGTCAGGAATGGCTATCCGTCGAACCTAATCGGGACCGACCCCTGTGCAAAGAGTCTTTCCGGGTCCGGGTCAATGACCGCCCTGCCTCCGCACGCCGTTTGTTATTGATAACAGATTTTGGCGGGACTACCGACAGCGCGATTGTATTTTCGCGGTCAGGTCGGAAGTCTCATGCGACAACGGCCTTGCAAAAGCATGGCGGCCGTTCTCGCCAGGCAACGATGCCGTCCTTGCTGTCACCGTACCGCCTCGCCATCGCGATGACGTCCTCGACTCGGCTTGCAGGATCGAGGTCGCCAACAACATAGGTCCGTTTGCCCGGCGCCGTCAGCGCGACGGTACAGGGGCGTTTGCAGACCGAGAGGCATTCAACCGCCCTGACAGCAACAGTTCGGTCGATCAAGCCGGCGACGAGGGTATCGAACATCCGACGGCCGGGCCGGTCGTCGTCTCCACCCGGACCCCGGCAGGTGACGCAGACGAACGCGAACGTCACCGCAATTCGACCTTGCGTCCCGCGCCGGTGCGGCACTGCCAGCCGTGGCGTTCCAGTTCGGGATCGAGATGGTTCGTCTCCGGCCAACCGACGCACAGATAGGCGATCAGCTTCCAGTGCGGCGGCGCGTCGAGCAGGCTGCAGACCTTCTGGGGATCGAGAATGGATACCCATCCCACGCCCAGACCCGCTGCCCTCGCAACCAGCCAGAACGTCGACACCATACCGACCGTTGAATAGTCCAGCATCTCCGGCATGGTATGCCGGCCGAGGCGAAACCCCTGCTCTGTTGTCTGGTCGCAGAACACCGCGAACTGCAGCGGCGCGCGGTCCATCCCCTCGAGCTTCAGCGATGCATACTTGCGGGCACGCTCGTCCGGCTGGTCCAGCCGGGCGGCTTCGTTGCAGGCGACAAACGTCGCCCGGATGGCGGCGCGCCGGGACGGGCTGTCGACCTGCATCCAGCGCCAGGGCTGGCTGTTGCCCACCGAGGGCGACAATTGGGCGACGTCCAGCAGCCGGTCGATCAAGGCGGCAGGCACCGAACGATTGCTGAAGCGGCGCACATCCCGGCGCCACGCAATCAATGTCGCCAGTTGGGCCTGAAAGGCCGCGTCGAAGGTCGGCGGGGGCAGGTCGCACGTCATGGTTCGGCCGATATTACGTGAAAGAAACTACCTGAGACCAGTCCTCGGCGGCTTCCCGCCGGCTCAGGGTCCGCGCCGTATGCATCTGAGACCATTGCAAAGGCGTTGTCCGATCCCGGCGTTTCCTGTGTGGGCATTTCAATGCTGGCATAGTGGAATTCGTGGCCGCGCAATAACGTTCCGGAGCGGCCGAGGCAACCATCTTCGATCAGGCGGGCGCGGCGGTAGCCCAGATGCAGTCTCCGCCGCGTGAAACTGGTCGAAACCCCCAGCAGTCCCGCCATCGGATGGACCGCACCGCCGGCGTCAGTGAGGGACCGTCCGAGTGCCATGTAGCCGCCGCACTCGCCATGCACCGGCCGCGTCTCGGCGAATCGGCGCAGGCCATCCATGAACCGGCGCGAAGCCGACAATCGTTCGGCGTGCAGTTCAGGATAGCCGCCCGGCAGCCAGCAAGCCGTGCAGTCGTCGGCCGGCGTCTCGTCGGCGAGCGGCGAGAAAAAACGGATCTCGGCGCCGGCGGATTGCCATCCCTGCAGAAGGTGCGGATACAGGAACGAGAACGCGGCATCGCGGGCGATGGCGATCCGCTGGCCCGGCGGCCGGGTCGCGGGTTGCGCGCTTCGAACTTCCAAGCGAGCGCCGGATGCCAGGGCGCGAATGTCGTCCAGCTTCGTATGTTCGGCCACGAACGCGGCGATCCGGTCGAGGAGCGCGTCCAATTCATCCGTCTCGCCCGCCTGCACCAACCCCAGGTGCCGCTCGGGCAGAGCAACGGCCTCTGACCGGGGCAGGGCGCCGACAACCGGGATGCCGAGTGCCTCGATCGCCTCGGTCGCCAGCCGCGCATGGCGGGGACTGCCGATGCGGTTGAGTACGACACCGGCGATCCTGATGCGCGGGTCGTAGGTCGCACAGCCTTTGACGACGGCGGCGGCGGATTGCGACTGCCCGCTGGCGTCCAGCACCAGCAGCACCGGCCAGCCAAGCGCCGCCGCAACGTCCGCGGACGACCCGGTGCGGCCGGCCGGTGCCGGGACGCCGTCGAACAGCCCCATCAAGGCCTCGCAGATGACCAGATCAGAGCCACACCCGACCTCGGCCGCCAATGCCGCCAGCAGAGCCGGCGACATCGCCCAGGAATCGAGGTTGACGCTGGGTCGCCCACTCGCCGCCCGATGGAATGGCGGATCGATATAGTCGGGGCCGCATTTGGCGCTGCTGACCGCAACCCCGTCGTGGCTGAACGCGCGCAACAGGCCCAGGGTCAGGGTGGTCTTGCCGCTGCCCGACCGCGGCGCGGCGATCATCAGCCCGGTCACGGATTCGCGGCCAGAGTGATCGCGAAAGGCGTCAGTGCCGCCCGCAGTTTCACCATCTCGCCGATCGCGA
>DASYBP010000621.1:0-7367 GCA_036500715.1 Rhodopila sp. | reverse complement strand
TGGACGGCATCGAGCACTGCGGTCTCCCTTGGGATCTTCATTCCGAACAACCTTTGTCCCACAGGCCATTGGATTCGCAGCAAACCATATATGGTTGGCAGCAATCTACGAATCTACAATATGGAGGTTTTGTGGCCGGATTACCACGTTCGAATCTCAGCAAACCTAGCCACGGAGCGGGCAGCTGAACGTCTCTCATGAAGTTAGACGTTTGCGGGGGCAATACGTTCTGTACGAACGTGGCGACTCGGAAAGCGTGCGGCCGCCTTACGCCACATCGCGGAAGGGGACAAAAGTCTCCCGCGCCTCAGGCAATTGCCGGATCGTCAAGCAGTCGGTCGTTGCCAGCAACAGCGCCTTGGGACAGTCTCGCTTCCCGGGCGACGATGGTGGTCACAAAATCTGCGATACCTTCCATCGCGCTGAAGGTCTCGAACCCGCGCTCGAGGAGATTCGGCAATTCGCCGGGACCCGGCCTGTGTTGCGGTGGCGGGCGAAGAGGGTCTGGTTACGTGGCGACCGGGGGCCGGCGAGACGGCCCGGAGCGTGTTTTGAGGTCGCTCAGGCGGTCACGGTCATGCTTCCTTCCTTCAGTGCCGGGGCAAAGCTATCTGAACGGCCAGGGTGGTCTTACCGGCCCCGCCCTTTGCCGATTGAAACTCTACAGTGCCGAATTTTTGGACTGGCCTCGTATCGGATCGAGCAATACAGTAAGCCTCCACCTGCGGGGGCGCGTGCGTGCGGCTTGTCTTCCTCGGCAACTGCCAGCTTATGGTGTTGTGTCAGATTTATCGGACGTTTGTCATCCCGCATTCCGGGGATGAATGCCGCTACATCGGCTTTCCCGGAACCCTTGACGAGACCGCACGACAGGCTATCGAAACTGCCGATGTCATAGTGGAACAGTTTGCCGACTTTCGTGCCGCTGCCGATCTGGATGGGCTTTCGACCCGGGCGAGGCGGATGAAGGTTCCCGTGGTCGGCGCGCCCTTTCTGTGGCCGTTTGCCGGCAGCGGGCACCCAGAAAGCGTCAGCCGCTACGGCCGCTATGATCCATTCCGGCCGGAGATGGGTGATACCTATCTGAACAAGCTGCTGCTTGCCGGCGTAACGGCCGAGGCGGCGAAGCAGAAATACCTCGTTTTGGATGTGCCGCGAGAAGTCAATCTGGACCGGCGCTACGAACTGTTGATGGAGTCCCAGCGAAGCCGCGACCAGGCGAGCGGCTATCGCACGGCCGATCTGATTGAAAGGTACTTTCGCGATGAGCAGTTGTTTCTGACGCCATATCACCCAACGCTGCGGGTCTCGCACTATATGGCGATCACCTTCCTGGAGGATCTTGGCGCACCAACGGCCGCGGTCGAGAACGTGCGAACCCTGATGACAGACAGTTTTTACTTCAGATTTGCTTTGCCGATACATCCAACGGTGGGGCGGCACTTCAAACTATCCTATGTGGACGAGAACTCCCTGTATCCTTTTCACGACGAAGGGCCTGTTTCATTCGCGGACTTCGTGGATCGGTATGTTCGTTGCGCGGCCAATGGTGCGCTTTATGACGCGATGGCGTGCGTCGCGCGAGGCGAAACGGAGGCAACCCAGCGCCTGGAACAGGCGCTGGTCGACAGTCCGCGGTCGGCGCTTGGCTGGAATCTGCTTGCCAGGGCTCGGATTCTGGAGAACCGACACGCGGAAGCGGCGCCGCTGCTGCACAAGGCACTCGCGATTGATCCGGGTCTGCAATGGGCCCATTTCCATCTGCACCAGTGCCATCTGCGGGCGGGCGCGTTGGATGAAGCGATCGCCGAAGTGAATGCGGAAATCGCGCTGCGCCCCAGCAATCCCGCCATCTATCAATGCCTGTCGCAGCTATTGGAGAGAACCGGCCGGTTGCAGGAGGCGGCTGACGCGCTGCGGCACGCCGTCGCTCTGGCGCCACGCACACTTGGAAAGACGTTGCGCTGGCGGATGACCCGCGCGCGGAGACGCCGGATCAGACTGTCCGGTCTGATCTCGGCTCTTTCTCGCTCTTGCGGCGGATCGTGTTCAGGCTAGCGGGGAACCGGCGCCATCGCTCGCGCTGAGGCGGGGCCCATCAGCGTCTGTCAGGTGATCGTCGAACCCGTCGAACCGCATGAATGACCGCGCCGGCGCACGCGCCGTAATCAGGGTATTTTCGATCGCGTCGGGGTCCGCGAAGCCGAGTGCCATGCCGCAAACAACGGTTTCCTCCGCCGCCAATCCGAGCACCCGACGGATCGCTTTGTGGTAGTGGGTCCAGGCGGCCTGGGCACAGGTATCGAGGCCTCGGCCGCGGGCCGCGGTCATGACGTTTTCCAGGAACATGCCGTAATCCAGCCATGATCCGGTCGCCAGCCGGCGGTCGATGGTGAAGATCAGCCCGACCGGCGCATCAAAGAACTGGAAGTTGCGGCGGTGCTGGGCCCGCATCTTGGCGGCCTCGCCGCGGGCAATTCCCAGCTTGCCGTAAAGCGTCCAGCCGACGGCCCGCCGCCGCGAGAGATACGGCTCGAAGAACTCGTCCGGGTAATACTGCACTTCCTGCACGTGGCCTTGCTCTTCGGCATCGAACACCGCCTGCACGGCCGCGATCAGCGCATCCTTCGCCGCCCCGGCCACGACATGGCCTCGCCACGGCTGCATGTTCGTGCCGCTCGGCGCCCGAGCGGCGACGTCCAGAATGGCTTCGACCGTCGCGGCCGGCACTGGCGTGGGCAGGAACCGCCGGACCGACCGGCGGGAGGTAATCGCGTCGTCAACTGGGTTCATGCATCGTGGTCCTGTGCAAGGAGGAGCGAAGCTGTTTGCCGAGGCCGGATCGTTATCCATCGCGCGCTTCCAGCCTGGCGATAAATTCGCGCAGTGCCGGCGCCCATTTGGTGGCATCGGCGCCGGAAGCCAGATGCCCATGCTCGCTGTCGATCTCAACGTACTCGGCCTCGACACCGGCGGCCCGCAAGCCGCCGATCACGCCGGGCGCCAGGCTGGGCGGAAACAGCATGTCGGTCCGCGACAGCACATAGAGCACCGGAACCTTGATCCGCGCGTAATCCTTGGCGACATCGTAAGTGTCCATCGCGTCGCCCAGAATAAACAGCGAGTTTGCGTCGAACACGTCCGCCCAGGCGGCAGCCACGCGCCGCAGTTCCGCATCGCGCGCCGCCGGGTCGGGAAACCGGTCGGACAGGCTGGCCGCGCGCCCATACCGGGTCAGCGTGTCCACCCGCAGCGCTGTCAGTGTCTGCCGCACGCCGCCGGCATCATAGTAGTCGCCGCCATTCCAGTTCGGGTCCTTGTCGAACCATTTCAGCAACTCCTCGATCCGGTTGGACCGCGGCGGCAGCGGCGAGGTCACGACGGGCGCGATCCCGCCGATAAAATCCGGGAACGTCACGGCCCACTGGAAGGCCTGGAATCCGCCGTAGGACGGCCCCACGACGGCGCGCAGATGGGTCACCCCGAGATGCTCCAGCAGGCGTTTCTGCGCCGTGACGATGTCGGTCACGGTGATCTTGGGGAATTTCGATCCATACCGCTTACCGGAACGCGGATCGATCGAGGTGGCGTTGGTAGAGCCGAAACTCGACCCCAGCATGTTGCAGCAGACAACGAAATACCGGTCGGTGTCGATCGGCGCCCCGGGGCCGACCAGAGTGCTCCAGGCGCCTTCTGACGATCCGGCGCCCGGCTCGATCATCCTCGGGCCGCTGGTGTAGCCGTGGGTGACGAGAATGGCGTTTCGTCCTCCAGGTGCGAGGCGGCCGCGGGCGACGAAGGCCAGCGTCACCTGAGGCAGCGCCCCCCCGCGCTGCAGCGGCAGGTCGGTGAAGGAAAAACTGTCGTGGATGATGTCGGCCATGTCGGGTCCCTCTGCCGCTTGGGTCAGGTTGCCACCGACGGTAATCGCGCGCGAGTCGACCGCGGGCCGTCCCCGCCGCTTCTCAACCGGATTGCGGAGGCGCGTGACCGCACCGCGTCGCAACTCGCAGCCGCCCTCGGCATGTCCTTGAAACCGATGAGCCAGATGATCGATCGGCTGCATCGGCTCCAACTGGTCACCTGCGCCGAGAAGTCCACGGGTCGGCGGAAAAAGCGGATCGCCCTGACTGAGATCGGATAGGCCCTGCGCCCGATTGCGCCAGCCTCGTTCGATGGAGTTCGATATCGGCACCCGCCGCGCTGTCATCGCGGGTCCAAACTGAACTCAGCCAGGTTCTTGGCCGCGCCTTGTCGGAGCTGGGTCGCAGTGTTGACGGTAGACTGGTGACGGAACGGGTTACCGCGTAGCCGGCTGGCAACAATCAGGCGGGCAAGCGCAACTGCTTGCGCAGACTCTTGTCAAACATCGCCGCGGGCGCGAACCGACGCAGCACGCTGACCTGTCGCGCAATTCGGCCGGCGGAATAGCGTCGCCGCGGGCGCCCGGTGGTCGCGGCCAAAAGCACAGCGTCGGCCACCACCTCTGGGGCATCGGCTGTGGTCATCGCATCCCGAACCGGCGCTCGGGCCGCGCCCCGAGGCTGATCATAGTCCTGTAACAGCGAATCCGGCTCGAGCGCGTTCTGCTCGAAGACGCTGCGCGTGAAGGCTGGCTCAATGAGCGAGACGCGGATATTTGAAGGCGCGGATTTCGTGGTCGAGTGACTCCGAATAGCCCTCAAGCGCGTGCTTCGTCGCCGAGTAGTGAGCAGAGTAGGGCGCGGGTATCAACCCCAAGACCGAGCTGATATTGATAATGCGCTCACCGCCGCGCTGGCGCATCGACGGCAATACTGCATTGGTCATGCGTACGACGCCGAACAGATTGACGTCGAACAGAGCTTGAACCTGCGCGATCGAGGACTCCTCGGCGCCCCCCAGCAGGCCGGTACCGGCGTTGTTGACCAGGACATCGTTCCGGCCGGTGTGCGAAAGCACCGTTGGAACGAGGACATTGACGGCCTGATCATCCGTCACATCGCAAGTCAGCATGGTGACCCGGTCCGGACTGTTGTTGGTCGCCCGGCGACTCGTCCCGAAGACCGTGAAGCCCGCCTTCGTCAGCGCCGTGGCGCTGGCCCGGCCGATGCCCAGAGGAGGCTCCGGTCACGATCGCGGCTTTTCCGGAGTGTGCGTTCATTTGAGTCTCCATCCTCACGAGGTCCAGCCCTTAGCCGCCTATTGCATTATGATCGTATAGTGGTATTATGAGCATAATTCTATAGGGAAATCATGCGCTACGAAAAGGGCCGAAAAGATGCATCGCGTCGCCGGATCCTGGCGGTGGCAGCCGAACGGTTTCGGCGTGACGGCATTGCTTCGTCCGGGCTGGCCGGCGTCATGAGCGACGCCGGGCTGACGAACGGGGCCTTCTATCCGCACTTTCAATCCAAGGCGGAGCTTGTCCGCGAAAGCGTGGCGGCGACACTGGAGGGTCAGTCGAACCGGCTGCGGGAAGTCCTGGCCACCGGCGGCCCCACCGGGGGCCTGGAGGCGGCGATCGCGGTCTATCTATCGGCCGAGCATCGGGACAATCCGGGACAAGGCTGCGCGGCCGCGGCGCTGTTGCCGGAACTCGCGCGCCAGCCGTTGGAGGCGCGCCGTCTCTACGCCGATTGCTTTCTGACCGTGGTGCGTCAGATGGCATCGGCACTGCCGCCGCAGACCCACGATCCAGAGGATGTTGCGCTGGGCGTCTATGCGACCCTGATTGGCGCGCTTCAGCTCGCCCGCGCCGCGGGAGGGACGGCCGTGTCGGATCGCATCCTTGCGGCGGGAGCCGATGCGGCGCGAGCGCTGGTCCAGCCGCGTCGAGACAAACGATCGCCCGACGACGTTCACCACCCACGGGAGCATGAAACATGACTCAGTCCGACAAACCTGACGTTGCACTCATCGTCGGGGGCGGCCCCGGCATAAGCTCAAGTTGCGCCAGACTGTTCGCGGAAAACGGCATGCGTGTCGGCATCGCCGCCAGGAACCCGGACAAAGCGGTCCTGCGGAAACTGGAGGAGACGCACGGCGTGCGCCGATACGCATGCGATGCAAGCGACCCAACTTCCGTGGAACTGCTGTTGCCGAATGTTGTCCGAGACCTTGGGGCTCCGACGCTTGTCGTGCACAACATCGATGGCCGGGTTCCCGGCGTATTTCGTAAGGACATCGCCGAAGCCGATCCAGGCATGGTTTTCGACACCCTTCGGAACTCAGCGTTCAGTGCGTTTTTGGTCGGTCAGCAGGCAGCCAGGCTCATGCGCGAAAACCAACCGAACGCCAACGGCACGAAAGGAACGATCATCTTCACGAATGCCAGCGCAGCGCTCAAAGGCTTCCCGTTGAGTGCTGCCTTTGCGATGGCGTGTCATGCGAAATCCGGACTCGCGCAGAGCATGGCAAGGGAACTGATGCCTCAGGGTATCCACGTCGCAAATGTACCAATTGACGCAGCGGTCGGCTGGACGCAGGACGACGGTACCCGCATGCACCGGCTGGCGGGAACAACTGTCGACGACAACATGGCTGACCCGGAGCGCATCGCGGAAACCTATCTGCAACTGCATCGCCAGCATCGGTCGACCTGGGCGTTCGAGGTCGTGCTGCGGCCGTGGAGCGAGCGATGGTGATTGCGCCAGCGGCGCCCCTGAACTGGCCGGTCAGGAATCGGCCGCGAGCCCGGGGCTTGCTTGTCGCCACGCGGCGGATCTGCAGAGCGCTATAGAGGAGTGGCTGGGCGAAAAGCAGCACGAGTACGCTACCCGGATGACTGTGCTTCCGTCAGCGACCTGATCCGTTCCGCATCCTCCGGTGTCGCCGGATTGTACACCACCATGCTGAGGTCCGGCCGGCCATCGACGGCGAAGGCCGAATATTCAAATGCGATCCGGCCAAGCACCGGATGGCGTATGTGCTTGACGCCCTCACGATGGCTGCGGACGTCGTTGTCGCGCCACATCGCCTTGAATTCGGGGCTGAGCCGGCAGAGTTCATCGACGAGAGGTTCCACCGCCGTCGCAGCCCCGGCACGCGCCGCGTCCACCCGGAACGCACCCACCACGAACCGCGCCACACTTTCCCAGTCATACTGCGCGGCGCGGACGTGCGGATTGAGGAAGATGAAGCGCAGGACATTGCGCTGCTCCGGCGGCAGCGATCCATAGTCGGTCAGCATCACCGTCGCCGCCCGGTTCCAGGCGACAACGTCCCATGTCGCGGTCCTAATGAGGGCGGGGCTCGGATCCAACGCATCGAGCACGCGTTGCAACCGTGGCGTGATCCCTTCGTCCTTCCGGTAGCGCACCTCGGGCGGGCGGCCGAGACCGAGCAAGTAGAGATGCTCGCGCTCGACGTCCGTCAGCATCAGGGCG
>DASYBP010000620.1:0-17870 GCA_036500715.1 Rhodopila sp. | reverse complement strand
GTTCACCAGCAGCAGCTGATTCGCAACCGAACCTGATCCGTTGCCTGCGAGGTTGAAGTAGGAATGGTTGGTGAAATTGACGACCGTGTCCTTGTCAGTACTGGCGAGGTATTCAATCCGCAAAGTGTTGTCATCGGTCAGCGTATAGGTCACATGCGTTGTCAGGGTGCCCGGAAAGTTCTGATCGCCGTCCTTGCTGACATAGCTGAGCGTGGCGGCGACACCATTCGGCACTTGAACGGGTGCGACGTCCCAGATCTTTTTATCCAGCGCGTCGGGGCCGCCGTGCAGCGAATTGGCGCCGTTGTTGGCGATGAGATGATAGGTCTGGCCATTCAGGGTGAACTGCGCCCCAGCGATGCGATTGGCATAGCGTCCGGTAATTGCGCCAAACCATGCGCTGATCGTTTCATATTCGGCCATGGTTCGCAGGCCAAGCACGATGTTGTCAAGCCGCCCCGTCCGGTCAGGCACGTCGATTTCGGTGATGACGCCGCCGTAGCTGAGGAAGCGCACGCGCAGCCCATGGTCGTTGATCAGGGTGTAGATGTCCACCGGCTGTTCGCCCTTCGTCATGCCATAGCGTGAGTGATCGAGGGCACCCGCGGCGTTTGCTGTTTCGCTCGCGACCACGAATGCGAAAGAAGCAGGAATCCCAACTGCCATGATCACAGCGGATTTGCCGCGAAGCCTGCAGAGTAATCCGCCGGTGAGCTGTATCATATGACGTTTCCTTCCCTTGTGCCGTCGTTCATTGGTTTGGACACGTTGATGGAGCGGTTGACAGGCCGCCTAGCCGAGTGCTCGCTTTCATCAGCATCGGTAGTGTGTTTTTGGGCGACTCATAGCGCGCGACGACATCGCCGTCGACCATGCCAACCGTAGACCCGGCGCGACGGCCCGGACGCCGGCAGCCGAAGGTCCGGCCAGAGGACGGGTGGACGATTCTGTCAGGGGGACCTGTCGCGATTGCAATATCGTCGGCCTCCGAGGCGCCGACCGTCATCCCCAACACCTCGCGGCGGCCGTCATCATTGACGCCGACGGCGATGATCACCGCAACCGAGACAATGCGCCCGGCCTGGCGGACTTTCAGGATGAGATTTCTTTCATCCAGATAGTCGTGCAATAGACATCAGGTCTTCCCTCGAACAGAACACGCGACAGCACCAGAGCAGGATCATGTCAGGAATTCCCAGGACCCTTCAAACCCATATCAATGCCGCTTTCCCCAACGATGTCTGCCTCATTGGAACTGTGTTGCCGAACGGCCATGCGCAGATCACGCCGCGCGGCAGCACGCTGGTGTTCGACGACCAGCATTTCTCACTATGGGAGCGAGGCCGGGGATCGACCGCGGAGAACCTGGCTGATGGGACCAAAGTTACAGTCTATTTCCGAAAGCCGCAGCTTCGCACCGACGGGATCCTGCCGAAAGGCGGCATCGCGCGCTTCTACGGGACTGCGCGGCTTTTCAAATCAGGACCAATCTACGAGGAAGTCTGGACGCAGCTCATTCAACCGGAGAAGGACCGAGATCCCGGTAAGAAGGGTTTCGCGGTTCTGATCGAAGTGGAGCGGGCCGAAGAACTCGACGGCACGCCGCTGGCATTGGCTTGAGCCGGAGGCTTCGATGGGATATCCGCACGCCGGTCGTACCCCAGGCACGCGGCTGGGGCGCGACCGCGTCCATTCCCTGGGCTAGACCGCAAGCGGTGACCACGCCGCGATATTTGGTCTGCGCCAATACGTTCGCCAGCGTATGGCTCCCAATGGAGTCGATGGCGCCGGCCCAACGCTCGCCAGCGATCGGCGCACCAGGCGCCGAGAGCGTGCTTCAACCGTGCCCTCTGAGCGTAGCCGCCACGATGGGTCCGGCTTCAGCCCCCAGCTATTGGCAACAACCCGATCTCCGATGCTATGCCGGGATGGGACGATGCTTCTACTGTTCCGGCCAAATCAATGCCCGGGATAAGCGGAAATTCCCGAATAACGTCGAGGCGACCGGCAATGGCCAGCGCATCCTCGTAGTTGACGGTCGAACAGTCAACCGCAACCGAGACGTCGCCAGATTTAAGATCTTTCTCATCCAAGTGCATGACGATCGTCGAAATTCTATCGTCTGTCGTTGTCGCTAGCGGGGCTTTGAATGCACTGGCGTATCCTCATGTTGTTCCGTTTGTAACCTGACTGAGACGCGTCGAAAGGGACGCCCCAGTCGCCGAATGAAAAATCGGAGCTGGTCAGGCAGTAGCCAGGAAGGACTCGATCTTCTCAGCCACCTCGGCGGGATGTTGCTGATGCGGCCCGTGGCCCGCATTGGGATAGACCAAGAGCTGAACGTTCGGCAGTTCGCGATACAGGATCCACATGTTCTTGACGGGGAAGAACGGATCTCTGTCGCCCGCGACAATCAGCACAGGCTGGTGCAGATCCCTCAGTTTATCGTAATGACCGGTCTTGCCGCCCATGAAGTCGCTGATGAGGCCCACCATTTTGCCGATGACATCCGGCGTTACCGGTGGCTCCTGATCGGACGTGCGACTTGCGCGACGGTCGATGTAAGCTTGTGTTTCCTCGTCGCGGCCTTCTGCGAAAAAGAGGTAACGAACATCCTCGAAGGTGTATTGAGGATGAAGGGCGATGTCGAACACGATGTCCGTCGGCGGTGCCGCTTCGGGATTGCCCCCTGCGGCCGAGCCGATGATAACCACTTTGCGCACCAGTTTCGGCTCATTGATCGCAATGGCTTGGCAGATGAATCCACCCATGGAAAATCCAAGCACATCGATGGTTGAATGGCCCAGGGCGCGTGCAAAATCGGCAGCATTGCGGGCCTTTTCGTCCACGGTCGTTGCAGCCGTCCCCGTCGACGTACCGATTTCCTGGTCGCTGAACAGAATGACATGGCGCGTTTTGGCCAAATCATCGACAAAGCCCGGATCCCAGTCGTCTAGCGTGCCCCTGAACCGATGGAGAAAAAGAACGGGCGTCTTTTCAGCCGGATTCTCCCGACCGAGTTCCCTGTAGGCGTAGCGAACGTTCCCGACGTGGACATACTTGGTCAGGATAGTCGCCGCGCGCTCGGCGATTTTGTCCATGATTTCTCTCCCCATTTTGTATCGATATTGAGGTGGATTGTTCAAGTGAAGCGATTTGTGGACTTACTCAACTGTCCTCGTCTTTGCGTCACCGACAGTGAAAAACTGGCCCCTTTTTCAGATGGTGGCGCAAGTTACTACCAAACTAATCGTCATCCTATTCTAGGGTCACAACGGCCCTCGGGCTGTCTCATCGCCTGCGTGCTCGCTGGTGGGGTCGACGCACACGAAAGCAAGACGCTCATCAGGTGGGGGGACCGCCGGATCGAGACACGGGTAAGCAACTTCCCTTCCGACGAAAGACCTCAACTGACCCACCGCACCGGACCCTCTAGCAAATCGAGCTTCCCGCCCGCGATGCGCTGCCGAATCTCGCGGCTGTTCAGGAGACGGTGGGGAAAGATATCGGGAATGGCGCTGACCTCATCCAGCCTGGCGAGTTGCTCCCCGGTCAGCTGCAGCTTTGTGGCAGCCAGATTGTCTTCAAGGTGTGCCACAGTACGAGGGCCGATGATCGGCAACGAACCTTTGGCCCCGACCCATGCGATCGCGATCTGGCTTGGCGTCGCGTCGTTCTCCTTCGCGATCGCGAGGACCGCATCGAGAATGGCCGAGCGCTGCGGACTGTTCTCCGCCTGGAACACCCGGCCACCAAGCCCTTCGGCACGACCCTTTTCGCCACGACGATACTTGCCGGTGAGCATGCCGCCGCCGAGCGGCGACCAGGCGGCGATCCCCAGCCCCAGCGCGTTCGCCATTGGTAGCAGGTCGTGCTCGGTCGTACGCTCCACCAGACTGTGCTCAACTTGGAGCCCAACCACCGGCGCACTGCCGCGCAGCTCCGCGATCGTCGCGCCGCGCGAGACGCGCCATGCAGGGAAGTTCGACAGACCCGCGTAGAGGATCTTGCCTGTCCGCACGAGATCATCGAATGCGCGAACGATCTCATCGACCGGTGTCACGCCGTCCGCATAGTGGACCCAGTATAAATCGAGCCGGTCGGTTTTCAGGCGTTTGAGGCTCGCCTCGAGGGAGGCGACCATGGCTTTTCGGCTGTTGCCCGTGGTCAGGATGCCGGTGGTCGGGCTGGCGCCCATGGTGAACTTGGTCGCTACGACGAAATCATCTCGACGGCCGTGAAGCAGCTCGCCCAGCAATTCCTCGGACTGGCCAAATTGATAGGCATCGGCCGTATCAATGAAGTTGCCGCCGGCCGCGGCGTACAGATCAAAAATGCGCCGTGCTTCCGCCGGCTCTGCCCCGTGTCCCCAGCCGGTGCCGAAATTGCCCGTCCCCAGTATGAGCTCGGAAACCCTGAGGCCGGTGTGTCGGCCGAATAGTTTGTAGCGCATCTGGCACCTCGAGACAGGAACATCGGCTGAAAGCACGATAAATGATGGTTGTCATATGACTGGACTATCGATTATGCGCGTCATATATCTTGTCAACTGGTTTTCGAGGTGAGGTCACAAAAATGAAGGTGAGCCGGGAGCAGGCTATCGAAAATCGCGAACGCATCGTCCAGGTTGCGGCAGCGTTATTCCGCGAGCGCGGCTTCGACGGGATCGGCGTTGCCGACCTGATGAAGGGCGCAGGGCTGACCCATGGGGGTTTTTATGGACATTTCGCGTCAAAGGAAGATCTGGCAACGGAAGCTTGCCGCCGTGCGCTAGACACGTCGCTGCAAAAATGGTCGGCCGAAATCGAGAAAGCGCCTGGCGAGGCCTTCTCGAAAATCGTCAATAACTACCTCTCCGAGGCCCACCGCGACGACCCGGGGAACGGCTGTCTGGTTGCAGCACTCGGCTCCGACCTCGGACGACAGGCCCGGCCTGTCCGGCGCCTAGTGACCGAGGGCGTACACGCTTTCGTCGGGCAGCTCATGCGGCTCGTGCCCGGCAAGTCGAAGTCTGCTCGGCGGCGCAAAGCCCTGTGCGATTTTGCCGCCATGGTTGGAGCCATGACGATCGCGCGGGCGGTCGATGATCCCGGGTTGTCAAAGGATGTACTTGTTGCTGTTGCTTCGTTGCTATCGGATCCGAGCAAGGAAAGAGGCCCCTGAATTTGCTTCGAGCACTGTGGGTGCAACAAATGCCAAACTCTGACCGACTGTGAGCCCGGCAAATTTGTCGATCAGGCAAATCAGCGATTCTCCCGCCGTTCCCCTATGCGACCCCGTAAGATTGCCACAGGCGAAGTTCCTTTGCCGGACGACGTCAGCCAGACGGTGAGTTCACCGTTCAAGATGGCCTCGTGGCTCTACCATGTGGTCCTGTCCTTTGTTCTCGGGGACCTGTTCCCACCTCACCGTCATGGGTCGACATACATGACGGGCATCATATATTCTGCCAATATGAACAGCGCCCAGGTGCCAACATTCGACGTACCAAGGCGTAAGTCATTGTATTTTGTCCCACCTGTCAGGCGATCATGCAACGGCTCCCATACACCGATCAGCGCACGAACATCGCCCGAGCCGGACTCGATGCAACATCGCCCTCGGGGATATCTGCCAGTGTCCAACGCTCTGCCGTCGCGCCGGCTCAAGTCCTGGCGATCGTGTGCGTCGGCATCAGCGAAGCGGCCGCGCCGGCAACCATGGCGGCTGGGAAAGTACGTCTGTCCATCATCATGGTTTGACTTCCTTCTGCGGTAGAGCTTTCAGCAAAGTCTGTCCGGTGCGGGCACAGCAGCGGCGCACCGAACGTCGACATTCCGAAATCGCCTTGTCGCTCACCGCCTTTCGGTCATGCCGATGCAATCCAGTCGCGCAGACCGCCGATAGTTGTCATAGAACAACATGCTTCGGCGTAGAAAAGCGGAGTTCTCTATCGTGACCCGCCATCGCTCGCGCCGCCCGAACGACGGTTACCAGGGAACGCTTCCGGCCTCGTTGAAAAAGCCGCCGCTAGGTCCATCGTCTGGAAGAGTAGAGAGATGAATCACGATCCGCGAACCCTCTTCGACCGTTCTGTTGCCTCTGAAGTTGTTGAGGTCAGTCGCAATGTATCCAGGTGTTGCAGCGTTGATCTTGATGTGGGCGTGTGCCGCACTCCGCCGAAAGGCGTTGGCGTATTGGATTGTCAGCATCATCACGGCAGCTTTGGATGATGCGTAGGCGACGATCGTGTCCTCTCGGCCAAACATCGTTGTTGGATCGCTCGCCAGCGTCAAAGATGCGGTTGTGCTGGCAATGTTGACGATGCGAGGCTGCTTCGATGCCTGCAGGAGCGGTAGCGTCGCATGAACCATCCGGACCACACCGAAGACGTTGGTGTCGTAGGTCTCTTTCATCTCGGCCGGCGTGATTTCGAAAGCCGGACGGGCTACCAGGACGCCTGCATTATTCACTAGAACGTCGAGGCGGCCGTGCTGACGTTGAAGCTCCTGGGCGACTGCCGTGGCGCTTTCATCGTTTGTAACGTCGATCTGTGCCGGAACGACGTCCAGCCCCTCGGCGATAAGTGCGCCTGCGGCCTCTTCACCCCGCGTCCAATTGCGAGACCCCAGATAGACGCGCAATCCGCGTTTGGCGAGCTGCCGCGCAACTTCTATGCCGAGACCCTTGTTTGCGCCTGTAACCAGCGCGACCGGTTTGTCATCCATTGCGATCTCCGAGAAAGGGAAATATCGGCCGGGGAGGCTGGCGAGTGCGCGCGCGCTTATTCGTTCCGTCACCTGCGTCCATGCTCCCGGATTGAGCATTGACGGCGCGCATGTTATTTGAGGATCGTCTCACATAAGGTTATTAGAGGATGGTATCGCATAAGTCAAGCGCTCCGCAGGTTGGCTCCGTACCGGTTCGACGCAATGGGCGTGAGCGCGTTTCAGCAATTCTTGACGCCGCCACGGCGCTATTCGGGAACAAGGGCTTCGATGCGACAACGATGTCGGAAATCGCGAGCCAGTCGAAGACAGCTGCCGGCTCGCTGTATCGGTTCTTTCCGACGAAGGAAGCTGTCGGGGATGCGATTGTTGCTCGATACGTGGAACGGTTCGAAATCGCGTTTGCGGGACTAGTGGAGGCGGCTGGGCAGCTCTCGGCGACAGACATTTCCCGCTTCGCTTTCGATGCCATCCTTCAGCTTGAGAATGACCATGCCGCGGCCATCAGTGTCGCGGACGCTGGCGGGGTGACAAGGGAGCAACGGCAGAGCCAAACTAATCGCGTCCTCGACATCATCGCTCAGTTGATCAGCCATGCTTTTCCAATCGTCGCCCCAGCCAGGGTGCCGGTCTGCGCCTTCACGCTGATGCAGCTCTTCAAGACAGTTACCGTCGCATCGAAAATCCAAGCCCCACAATCGCACGGTGCTATCGACGAAATGCGGCTAGCGATCGAACTGTATCTCCGCAGTCTTGGTTAGGCGGCGGCTCTGGTTAGCCACGGCATGCATCAGTGACGATATTTTTGGAGGCAGATTGCCGTCGCGACACCCGCCTATCTGGCCGTGCATGGCGGGCCAATGACTCGCCGCCACGCGCAAGCATTATCGTCATGACTGGAAACGCCCCGAGGCCGGTCATTCCAGGCAGGGTTAGCGCGACCATGCGGCGCAGGCCCATGCGGACATGGAGAGCCGCAAGACCACCGGCAAGCTGCTGCTCGTTCATCGCAGAGACGGTCGGGCGTTTCGGCCCGCTCGACGTCGCGGTGGTCACCGCCGGCGTCCTTCGCCTTGCATTGGTCGAGGCGTTCACGCTCGAGGATCTTGACCTATGCTCGACGTGAACGTGCGCGGCGTCTTCCTCGCCATCCAGGCTTCTGTCGCCCGGATGCACGACGGCGGCCGAGTCGTCTCGATCGGCAGCGACACGGCGGTCAGGACGGGCTCCCAGGGAAGCAGCGCCTACGCGGTGACCAAGGCCGCCGTCGCGACCATGGTCAAGGGCATCGCCCTCGACCTCGCGCCACGAAAGATTGCGGTGAACAACGTACAGCCGAGGCCCACGGAGACCGACATGACGGCGGCGATGGTCGCCCGCCTCCGACAGATCATTCCGGTCGGACGCATGGGGCAACCCGACGAGATCGCGGCGCTCGTCTCCTACCTTGCCGGTCCCGAGGCAGGCTACACGACCGGCACCAGCCTCACAATCGACGGCGGCTATGTTCTCTAGGTGCCCGCCCTCGCCCGTCACCCCGCAAGCGCGTCCTGCTCGTTGAACAGGGCGCCGTTCGGACCGCCGGCAGCCCCTTCCACCACAGGCGGATCGACCCACCATTGCTGACCTGATGCTCAAGACGATGTTTTGGATCAGGTCACATGGCGCCGCCCTGTAATCTCCCCTTCTCACGCATAGATCCCATGCTGCATTGCGGCATTAACATTCGGCAAGCGAGGTCAATCTATCCGCGGTCGAAGCCGGACCGCTCGCTCTCGGCGCGACATCGCCGCAGGAGCGCATTCGATGGGAATAGTCCGCTTTGCCCTGAAATTTCCCCACACGTTCTACGTGCTGGCGGGCCTGATGCTGTTCCTGGGCGGCAGCGCCGTCCTGGTGACGCCGAAGGACATCTTTCCGGCGATCAACATCCCAGTGGTCACTGTGATCTGGCAGTACACTGGGTTGACCCCCGAAGAGATGGAGCAGCGCGTCACCACCTACAGCGAGTACTACATCAGCGCGAGTGTCGGCGACGTCCGCAATATCGAAAGCCAAACGCTGTCGGGAATTGCGGTCGAAAAGATCTACTTTCAGCCAAACGCCAACATCGACCTCGCCATCAGCCAACTCGTCTCGGCCAGCGACACCGCCCGCGCGCTGATGCCGCAGGGCATCCAGCCGCCGATCATCGTCCAGTACAACGCCTCTTCAGTGCCGGTTCTGCAACTCAGCCTCAGTTCCGACACCTTGAACGAGCAACAGCTCTACGACTACGGCATCTACCGGGTGCGTCAGGCGCTGGCGCCCATTCCGGGTATCACATTGCCGACGCCGTATGGCGGCAAGTACCGTCAGATCATGGTGGACCTCGATCCCGACGCCCTGCGGGCCCGCGGCCTGACGCCGACCGATGTGCTGAACGCGGTGAATGCGCAAAGCCTGACGCTGCCATCGGGTGACGCCAAGCTGGGCGACCGGCAGATGATCGTCCGCGTCAATGCCATGCCGTTGTCCATACCGGACCTCAACCGCATACCGATCAAACAGGTCGGCCCGACGACGGTCTATCTCTCGGACGTGGCGCATGTGCGCAATGGCTGGGCGGTACAGCAAAACATCGTCCACGCCGAGGGTAAACGGTCGGTGCTGCTCACCATCATCAAGAACGGCGACGCCTCGACGCTCGACGTTGTCAACCGGGTCAAGGCGGCTTTGCCCGACATCCAGAAGGCCGCGCCGCCTGGCATGCAAATCAGCCTGCTGTTCGACCAGTCGGTATTCGTGCAGCAGGCCATCGCCAGCGTCGTGCGCGAGGGTGCCATCGCCGCCGGGCTGACCGCCATGATGATCCTGCTGTTCCTCGGCTCGTGGCGCTCTACCCTGGTGGTGATGATTTCCATTCCGCTATCGATCCTGACCTCGCTCGCGGTGCTCTCGGCCCTCGGGCAGACCATCAACGTCATGACCCTCGGCGGCCTGGCGCTGGCCGTCGGCATCCTGGTGGACGATTCGACCGTCACGATCGAAAATACCCACCGATTGCTGGAGGAGGGAACCCCATTTGACACCGCCGTGGAGGAGGGCGCAGCCGGCATCGCCGTCCCCACCCTTATATCCACGCTAGCGATCTGTTGTGTGTTCGTCTCGGTTTTCTTCCTGCAAGGCGCGGCACGCTATCTGTTCACGCCGATGGCAATGGCCGTCGTGTTCGCGATGCTTGCCTCCTACGGCATCTCGCGCACGCTGACGCCGATTGTCATCGGTCTGCTGCTGCGCGAGGAACAGGCAAATCACGGTGCGCCGAAGGGTTGGTTTGGCCGCTTCCACCTCCGCTACAACGCTGGCTTCGAACGTTTCCGCGACTTCTATGAGTGGCTGCTGACCGCCATCTTGCGCCGGCGCGTGCTGACCCCACTGATCGGTTGCGCCGTGGTAGCAGGCGCCGTGGTGCTGTCGCTGAATGTCGGCGCGGACTTCTTCCCCCAGGTCGACGGCGGGTTGATCCAACTGCACGTCCGCGCCCCAGCACGCACGCGCATTGAGCGCACCGAACAGATCTTCGCCGCGGTCGAGGACAAGATCCGCCAGCAGGTCCCGGAGAAGGACCTCGGGTTGGTGCTTGACAACATCGGCCTGCCGCAACGCCTCTACAACCTTGCCTTCACCGACGGCACCGGGATCGGAGTCAATGACGGGCAGATCCTGTTGCAACTGAAACCGGGCCACGCGCCGACCGGGGACATCGTCAAGCAACTGCGCCGGACGCTGCCGACCGAGTTTCCCGACGCACAGTTCTATTTCCAACCGGCCGATCTGGTGACTCAGGTGCTGAATTTCGGCGTTCCGTCGCAGATCGACGTGCAGGTGCAAGGCCGCGACCGTGACGCGAACCAGCAGATCGCCAAAACCTTGCAGAAGCGTCTGGCCAACATCCCCGGTCTCGTGGACGTGCACATCCAGCAGGAACTGGACGCGCCCGAGCTCAACTACACCATCGATCGCACCCGCGCCCAACAGCTCGGTCTGACGATCAGTCAGATCGCCAACAATCTGGACATCAGTCTGAGCTCATCGGAGCAGGTCTCACCCAATTTCTGGACCGACCCGAAGAGCGGCATCCCGTATTATTTCGCGGTGCAAACACCGGAATACCGGATCGCCAGCAAGAACGACCTGGACAACACGCCGATTGCCGGCAGTTTGTCCGGCAGTTCGGTGGTGCCTGATGTGTTCGGCAATGTCGCCAGTGCCAAACGAGTGCCGGTGCAATCAGTCTACAACCAGTCAAACATCCAGGCGGTCTATGACGTCTACGCCAGCCTGCAGGATCGCGACCTCGGCAGCGCCGCTTCTGCCATTCAGCAGGTCGTCCGGGACATGCGAGGCAAGCTCGGGCCTGGCGACAGGATCGTGATCCGCGGCCAGATCGAAAGCATGAATGGCGCATTCGCCAATCTGACCATCGGCCTGCTGGTCGCCGCCGTGTTCGTCTACGCGCTCATGGTGGTGAACTACCAGAGTTTCATCGACCCGCTCGCGGTGATCCTGGCTCTCCCCGGCGCCGGCAGTGGCATTGTGCTGATGCTGTTCGTTACCGGCACAACATTCAGCGTGCCGTCGCTGATGGGCGCCATCATGTCGGTGGGCGTCGCCTCCGCCAACTCGATCCTGCTCGTCACCTTCGCACGCGAGCAGCGCGAGGCGGGCATGAGCGCTTTCCAGGCAGCGCTCTCCGCCGGCACGACGCGACTGCGTCCGGTGCTGATGACAGCGGCCGCGATGGTCGTCGGCATGTTGCCGATGGCGATCGGCGGTCCCGGCGAGGAGCAGAACGCCGTCCTGGCCCGGGCCGTGATCGGCGGCGTGCTGGCCGGCACGATGACCACGCTGCTATTCGTGCCCTACCTCTATTCGGTCGTCGGGCGCTTCGAGCGCCGCCGGGCGAATCTTCCACAGCCCTCGTTGGGTCAAGGAGTGCCGACATGAACATGATCCCTTTGGCCGACGACGATACCGTCGCCCGCGAGTCCGACCGGGCGACGGGCTTGGCGGATCCCTGGCGGGAACGGCGGCGCGGGCGCATCGCCAAATGGCTTGGACTAGGTGCGCTCGTGACCGTGGCCGGCCTGGTCGCGGTCGGCGCCTGGGGCCACGCATCCCGCCGCGCAGCGACCATCGCCACGCTCGATGCCCGACACGCGGCGGTGCCGGTGGTCCACATCGCTGCCGTGCAGCCGGTGGATTCGGCGCGGGAGATCGACCTGCCGGGCAATATTCAGGCGTTTGACAGCGCGACGCTATTTGCCCGCGCGACCGGTTATATCAGCACGCGCAACGTCGACATCGGTAGCCGCGTGCGGGCCGGGGACGTGCTCGCTGTCATCGCCGCTCCCGACCTGGACCAGCAGCTCGCCCAGGCCCGCGGCCAACTGGTGCAGTTGCAGGCGGCGGTGACGCAAGCGGTCGCCAACATGGAGCTGGCGCGCGTCACCACCAACCGCACCTCACAACTGGTACGGGACGGCTGGACCAGCGTTCAGCAGGGCGACAACGACCGGCTCGGATTCGCCGCCCAAGCCGCGGCCGCAGCCGTGGCGAGAGCCAACGTCGAGGCGCAACAGTCCGCGGTCAGCCGGCTGGAGCAACTTACCGGCTTCGAGCGCGTCGTTGCCCCCTTCAACGGCGTGATCACCGCACGCCAGGTGGATGTCGGCAGTCTGGTCACGGCAGATGCGGCGAGTGGTACTCCGCTTTTCTCCATCGATCGCACCGATGTACTCCGGGTGCAGATCTATGTCCCGCAGGACGCCTTCTTCGGCCTGAAGGACGGCAATCCGGCCGAGGTCACGGTGCCCGAACTGCCCGGCCGGGTGTTCCACGGCACGGTGGCGCGCAACGCCAACTCGCTGCAGCAGCAAACCCGCACCCTGCTGACCGAGGTGGATGTGAACAACGCTGACGGCACATTGACGGCGGGGCTCTATGGGGTCGTGCATCTCAAGGAACCCCGCTCCGAGCCCGTGGTGTTGGTGCCATCCGGCGCGGTAATCTTCGACAAGGACGGGCTCAGCGCCGCGGTGTACGAGAACGGCGAGGCGCGCTTGCGCCATCTTGACCTGGAAGCGGATGACGGCGCCCAGGTCGTGGTGCGCTCGGGCCTCCGGCAAGGAGATCAGCTCATCCTGAATCCGCCGGTGGGCGTCACCGACCGCATGCGGGTAATGACTCCCGCGGGGGCGAAGCCTGTCGCGACTGCCCTGAAGGGCTAAGGCCGAAGCGTGCCCGCCGTCAATGCTGGATATCGAGCACTATCAGCCTGGCTCAAATCGCGAAGCGATCTCAGGCTGATGAAATTGCTCGTGAATCAGAGGCAAGCATTACCGGGCCTTATCGACAAGCTGCCGCAGGCCGCGTACGTGCTCAAGGGGCCGGCATCATGTGCGTCAGCTTCCGGCCCGGGTCGGCGGACTGTGAGCTCCGCCATCCATGCTGCCGTCAGAGGGGACATCGTCGCCGTCGGACCTTTGGGGTGCACCAGCGCTGCTATCAGGCGGACGTATCCGCGCGATCCCGTGAACGCGCCCGATGCGTCCGCCCGTCGACGCGCGCGAACCGGATCGCCAGCACCGGCAGGATCAGCAGTGTCAACACCGTCGAACTGCACAGACCGCCAAGGATGACAATGGCCATCGGTCCTTGGATCTCCTGCCCCGGCAAATTGCTGCCCAACGCGATCGGTAAAAGGCCCAGAGCGGTCACCATCGCGGTTATGAGGATTGGCGACAACCGATCCATCGCCCCCGTTCGCGCTGTCACCTGGGACCAGGGCAGCCCGCCGACCTCAACCAACGAGCGATAGTGGGATAGCAGCATGATAGCATTACGTAACGTAATCCCGAACACCGTCACGAAACCGACCGCTGTCCCGAGCGATACCGTCAGCCCGGCGATCCAGACCGCGGCGATGCCCCCGGCCAGAGCAAGCGGCGCATTCACCAGCAGCAAGGCAACTAGCCGTGGCTGCGGCAGCGCAATGACCAGGAGACCAACGATAGCGGCCATCGCCAGAGCAGCATGCAGCGTCAGCTCGAGCTCCGCTCGGCCAGACGCCGTGGCGGTCCCGCCAATGCTAAAATAGTCGCCTGACGATAACGGGATCTCCGAAAGCACCTGTTGCGCACGCGCGACGAAAGCGGACGCCTCGCTGTCAGGTACATTCACAGTGACAACCTGAACGCGCCGGCCCCCCGCGTGCAGGATCTGATCTCGCCCAGCCTCGGCCTGAACGTGCGCCAAAGCGTCAAGCCGGACGATCCCACCGGAGCCTGTCGAAAGCGGAATTGCACCCACCGCGGCGGGATCGGCTCGCAGCGCGGGCGGCAAAACAACAACAATGGGAAACGACCGGCCGCCCGTGTAAACCCGACCGACTGTGTCGCCAGCATAGGTGGTGCGGATTGCACCCAGGACTTGATCGGCGGTCAGCCCGTACTGCAGCAGGGCGGCGCGATCCAGAACAACCGACACCTGCGGCCGGCCGGGCGGCGCGGCAATGCTCACGCCGTCGGCGCCGGGGATCTTCTGCAGCGCCCCGGCGATGCGATCCGCGTCACCATCAAGCTCCGACAACGACGAGCCGTAGACGGCAATGACCACCGGAGCGACCTGGCCCGACAGCGTTTCATGGATCCGCTCCACCAGAAAGGTATTGGCGGACCAGCGCACCCCCGGGGCACCCCGAACGGCCGCGAGGATCCGACCCTGCACCGACGCGTCCTCGCCGCCTTCGGGCGTCAGCGTCACATCCATCTCTGCCTTGTTCGTGCCGGCATGCTCGTTCGACAGCTCGGCATGCCCGGCATGCAGCGCCACGCTGACGACCTGGGGCATCTGCTGCAGAATTCGCGTCGCCCGCTCGCCAACCTCCAGCACCGTGTCCAGCGAGGTGCCTGGCGCGGTTTCCAGATGCAGGACGAATTGCCGCTCATGGAACGCCGGCAGGAACTCGGTGCGCAGGAACGGCACGCTGACAAACGTTGCAATGATCAGCGCGGCGACGCTGCCAAGTGTCAGTCCCGGATGACGCTCGACAGCCAGAAGCAAGTGGCCATACCCGCGCTTCGCGCTCGCTACCAGCGGCGGATCCGCGGGCGTCAGCGGAGCATGGCCGAGCAGCAGCCAGGACAGCGCTGGTGTAATCGTCAGCGCCACCACCAGCGAGGCCAGGATGGCCGCGATGTAGGCGATAGCCAGCGGTACGAACAGGCGGCCCGCGACGCCGGACAGACCCAGCACCGGCAGAAAGACAATGGCGACCGCCAGCGTGGCGAAGATGATGGCACCACGCACTTCCAGCGACGCCTCCAGAACGACCTGGGAAGTCGGGCGCGGTCGCGCTACCCCCCGGTTCTCGCGCAACCGGCGGTAAATGTTCTCCACATCGACCACGGCATCATCGACCACCTCGCCGATGGCGATGGCAAGGCCGCCGAGGGACATCGTGTTCAGACTGAACCCCTGCCAGTCCAGCGCCACGATCGCCATCAAAAGCGACGACGGGATGGCGACGAAAGAAATGACCGCGGTACGCCAGTTCCGCAGCGCCAGCAGCAACACCGCCAGAATGAGCGCGGCGCCAAGGATCAGCGAATCGCGCAGATGGTGCAGCGCTGTCAGCACGAACGAGGCGGGGCGCAGAGCATCCGGCAACAGGGCCACGCCGTCCCGTTTCAGCGCCGGCGCAAGCACCGCCAGCTCGCGGTCGAGCGCCGCGGTGACACCTAACAGATCGGCGCCTGACTGGGCGCTGATCGCCAGCAGCACACCGGGCTGCGGCCCCACCAGCGCACCGCTCGTCGGCGGCGGTGGCGCGCTGGCGATACGTGCGACGTCACCGAGAGCGATGCTGCGCCCCTCACGCTGGACCAGCAGACTATCGGCCAGGTCGCGTGGCGTCATGGCCTGGCCAAACGCTTGGACGATCACCTGCTGGTTCGGTGTCTCAATCGTTCCGGTGCCCAAGGTCGCGCTTGCTCGCCGCGCCGCGTTGGTAAGCTGATCGAGCCCGATCCCTGCCGCGATCATTCTGTCCGGGTCGAACTGCACCTGAAGCTGTTCAGGTCTCGCGCCGAAGATCGTGACATCCGCCACCCCCGGCACCGATAGCAGCGCGGGCCGCATCGTCCAGCGCGCGATGTCCGTAAGCTCCATCAAGGACAGAGTCGGAGAGGACAGGCCAACGGACAGGACATCGCCGGTCGATGACCGTAACGGCGCGATCGTGGGTGTTGCCCCGTCCGGCAGCAAGCCAGCCAACGGCGCGAGCCGCTCGGCAACAAGCTGGCGGTCGCGGAAGATGTCGGTACCCCCGTCGAACACGGCGTTCACGACGGACAGCCCAGTCGAGGTCTGAGACCGCAGCGTAACCAGGCCCGGGATGCCGTTCACCGCATCCTCCACCGGCGAAGTCACCAGGCCCTCGACCTGCTCGGCGGCGAGGCCGGCGACCGATGTATCGATGGTCACCGTCGGGGGGGCGAATTCCGGGAAGACATCGTACCGGGCGGTCATCGTGGCAAACACGCCGAGAACCGCGATCGCCAACGCCGCCAGAAGCGTCAGGCCGGGAAACCGCAGACAGAATATGACGAGGTGACGCATCGACCTGAATCAGTCGTCGTCGTCAGATCCGGCGGCCCCGGCGGCCTGCGCCTCCGACAGCAGCAGCGCCGATCCTGCCACCACGATGGACACGCTGGCCTTCAGCTCGACGCCGGGCTCGTCTTTGACAAAATAGCCATCGGCGGTGCGATCCGCCTCCGTCAGGGCAACCGGCGTGAACTCCGTCTTGCCGCTCTTACGGTAGACAAACGGTGTGGCCGAACGCCAGACCACGGCGGTGGCCGGGATCACGACGCCGGACACCTCCGGCCCGGTGGCCATCTCCACGCGCAGCGGAAGGCCGACGGGCGGACACGCCGTCCCGCTGCCCACGTAGTAGTAGCCTGGACCATTTCCGTCCGGTGACTGCGGCGAGGGACCCACCAGCCGAAGCGTGAGTGCGGGACCATTCGGCGGGCGGGCGATCGCCTGCGGCGGCGGCGCCACGAGGTCCGAACCGAACGGCACGGTCGCCTGCGCCAGGCATCCCGATCCAGTCCAGATTTCGGCCAGCGGACCATCCCCGTTTTCGATTGCGGACGCCAGGGTCGCGCCCCAGGTCGCACGAATGGCGGCCTCGAGGGCCCGCAGCCTGGCCTTCGCCACGATCTCGCTCGCCGTGGCCACCTGTTCGGCGGACTGAGCGGACTGATGCTCGGCCATCGAGACATTGCCCTGCGCGCGGTACAGGCTCGCGATGCGCTTCGCCTCATCCTGAGCCAGCTTCGATTTAGCCTCCGCGGCCGTTATATCCGCCGTCGCCTCGGTCACCTGTGCCGACAGCGCGGCAAGCCGCGCGGGGTCGACCATCCGACCGAAAGCCGTAACCGTTGGCGCGTGGCGCACCGCCTGAAGCTTTTCCAGCCGGATGCCACCGGCGATGATGCCGTCCTGAGTGAGCTTCACTGGGGCCAGGACCGTCTGTCCCCGTGCGGACGACAGCAGACCGGACAGCAGCAATCCAGCAACGAGCAGTAGCCTGCGCCGCATGATCATTTCTCTTTCACACCGTAAAAAGGACGATGGAACGCATCCTCGAGGTGGCCGAGCGCCGTGCGTTCATCGGCACTGGCCGCCAGCGCGCCGATGGCAGTCTGCGCGCGCGCCAGCTCCGCCCCGGCAAGCTGGAGCATGCCGATCTGGCCGGCCTGAAACGCCGCCCTCTCGGACCGCACCGTGTCGTCAGCCAAGTGTAGCAACCCCCGCGTCCGCCGGGCCTCCTCCTGGCTGGCCCGCCAGTCCGTCACCGCCGTCTCGACTTCGCCCAGCACGGTGATCTGTACTTTGTCGAAATCGGCGGCCGCGACCTGCCGAGCGGCACGCGCGGCCGCAATAGGCCCCTGGTTCTGGTTCAGGATCGGCAGCGGCAGGGAAATCCCCAGGCTGAACTGGTGTTGGCCTTGGTTATACTGATAGCCGGGCCCGATGTTCAGGTCCGGATACTGGCGGGCCACTTCGAGCCGCAGCGCAGCCTCGGCGGCCTCGTAGCGGGCCAGCGCG